>NZ_JARPZC010000002.1:0-252348 GCF_031927985.1 Enterococcus dongliensis | reverse complement strand
TGTTGTTTGTTTCTATTAAATAGAAACGCCCTACACATTTGGTTTGTTTTATTCGTTCAGTTTTCAAAGGTCTACATTGTTTGTTGTTTTGTTTCAGCAACTTTTATATCTTAACAGCTTACCGAGTGAATGTCAATAACTTTTTTCAACTATTTTGAAAGAAGTTTTGAAACTCAATTAGCAACCTCGAAATAATAACATTCAACAAAAGGCTTGTCAACAATTATTTTTCGTTGTTATATCAAGTTGTTTCAGCAACGTTATTGATAATATCATATTGAAAAATAATGTCAAATACTTTTCAATATTTTTTCAAAACAATTTCAAGTAAATAGAAAATGAGTTAGCAATTTGCTAACTCATCACTACCATTACACCATAATGATCACTAATTACAGATTCCTTTTTTCCATCAAAGACAACTCGATAGCTTTCTATTTCAAAGTTTTTAGAAGTGAAAATATAATCTATTCGTAGTCTTTCGGCGTTTTCATCCCAACCATCAATAGATTTTTCAACGGTGTATTCACCAGTTTTATTTCTCGCAGCAATAAAGGCATCTTGCAAAGCTAGCGAACTTTTACAGACTAGATCATAGCCTTCAGCTGCTTTTTTTGCATCATTGTTGAAATCTCCCATAACAATCAAGGTACCTTGTTTTTCTGACAATACCTCTTCTAACATGCGCCATTCGTAGCCAAAAGCCTCATCAACGGAATGCCACCAGGAAAAATGACTACTGATAGCTACTATTTTTTGCCCCTCGATAAAGGTTTCGCCTAACATAAATCTTCTCGTATGATAATCTGTTGGATCTGAACTTTTAGAAATCAAATAACTAGCTGTTTTCATCGGCGTCTTTGACAATAATCCGATTCCTTCATGATAAATATCATATCCGATATGACTGTACGTCCAACTCCAATAATAGTGGCATCCTAATTTTTTTAGTCGTTCTGTCAGACAAAATAAGAAATTGTCTTGATGGATCGCCTGTTGGTTTGATGTTGGCTGAAAATACGTATCTACTTTTGCTAAAGGACTTGCAAGAAGTTGATTCACTTCTTGCAGACCAATCAAATCATACTCCTCTTCAGCAATTTGGTTAGCCAGCACATCGATTTGCTGCTGGTCTTGTTCTTCCATCCAGCTGTGCGTGTTTAACGTTAGTACTTTAATCGCTTTCGCCCCGCTTTAATAATCAATTGTTCCGATTGTCTCACCACGTGAAACAAATCCTGTTTTATCATAATGGTAATTTTCGATCTTGTCACCATTTGTAAAGACGACAATCATCGTTGTTAGTTTCCCAGCTTCTTTAATTTTTGCTAAATCTGCTGTCGCTACGACTTTTCCTGCTTGAACTTTTTCTCCTTCAGAAACATTGATTTCAAATGTCGCTCCGCCTAGATCGACCGTATCAATCCCCATATGGAGCAATACTTCGATTCCATCCTCTGTTTTGATACCAATCGCGTGTTTAGTTGGAAAAACTGAAACAATTGTCCCTGAGACTGGGCTAGCAATCTCACCATTTGCTGGTACAACGGCAAATCCTTCACCCATCATTTTTTGCGAGAACACGTCATCTTGCACTTGATCAATTGGAATCAATTCTCCATTTGCTGGAGCAGCAAAGTTCATCTGCATTCCTTTGAAAGCAGCCGTTGTTTTTTCTGCTTTTTCTGCTTTGTCTTGAAAATCACTCGCAGGTATTTTTACACCTGAATCTAATAGGTCTTGAATATCCGATTTAAGAATGTCTGCTTTAGGACCATAAACTGCTTGAACCCCATTGTCTTTTACTAAAAGCCCCATTGCTCCGGCTTTTTTCCATTGTTCCTCACTGCCGACAACAGATTTATCCGCGACTGTTACTCGTAAACGCGTCATGCAGGCATCAACGTCTGTAATATTCTGCGGTCCGCCTAACAAATTGATAATCTTAACAATTTGCGAATCTGCTGAAACGGATCCGTTAGTTGCTGAACTTATTGTTTCTTCATTATCGACTTCATAATTGCCGTTTCTTCCTGGTGTTGCATAATTGAATTTTTTGATCATAAAGTTTGCAAAGAAATACGTAAATACACCAAATGCGATACTGGTCAATACAAAATTAAGCAAATCACTGCCTAAACCTGCACGTATAGCCATTGGTACCCGAGTCAATAATTCAATATTTCCAAATGAGTGCACCCGTAGATTGATCAAATCTGCCATTGCAAAAGCTGCTCCTTGGATCACGGCATAACAAGCATATAACGGTACCGCAACAAACATAAACATGAATTCTAACGGTTCAGTGACGCCGGTTAGGAAAACGGCTACTGCTGCAGACAAGAACATTGATTTATATTTTTTCTTCTTATCAGGATCAACATTCCGATACATCGCTACCGTCAATCCCATTAAAATACCCGTTGAACCAATCATTTGCCCAACTTTAAATCGTGCTGGTGTCCATTGTGCTAATACATCTTGGTATTGAGATATATCCCCACTATTTTTTAAGTTCACTAAATCCGTTGCCCAAGCTAACCACAGCGGGTCTTGACCAAACACTTGGCTTCCCGCCTGTGCTCCAGTCAATATTTCATACGTGCCGCCTAATTGTGTATAGTTCATTGGGATTGTCAACATATGATGCAGCCCAAATGGTAAAAGCAATCGTTCTAACGTTCCATATAAAAACGGTGCTAAAATTGGTGCAGTATCTTGAGAATTTGCGATCCACTTACCAAAATCATTAATCCCTGTTTGGATTACTGGCCAAATCAGTGCCAATACTAGGGCGACAATCACTGAACGCAAGATAACAACAAAAGGAACGAACCGTTTTCCATTAAAGAAAGTCAGCACTTCTGGCAACTTCCGGAAATTGTAGTATTTATTGTAAGCCGTCGCTCCGACAAACCCAGCGATGATTCCGACGAATACCCCCATATTTAATGCTGGTGCCTCTAGTACACTGGTAAAATAGCCATCCACCATGATTTTTTGACCAAACAATGTATGGGTCATCGCAGTAGGATCTGCCAACATTTCAGAAGTTATTCCGAAGATTGCACCGGTAATTCGATTAATTAAAATAAATGATAGCCCAGCAGCAAATGCTCCGCCGGCACGTTCTTTCGCCCAACTTCCGCCAATCGCTAATGCAAAAAGCAAATGTAGATTCCCGATGATCGCCCAACCAATGTTTTCAACAACTCCGCCGGTCGTGACTAACCATCCGATATTTTCATTAATCAATGGCAATGATTTTCCTATACTGATCATTAAACCTGCGGCTGGCATTACCGCGATTACCACCATCAATGCCTTCCCGAATTTTTGCCAAAATTCAAAACTAAAAATCTTTTTGATTCCTTCCATGCTCGTTCCTCCTAAATAGTATTGCAAATAATTTGCGCAATCGGTTTCGTTATATTGCATTATATACTCATTATCTTTTTTTGTAAACTCTTTCAATTAATTTATTTTCTCTCAATATAATCTACTTAAAAATATTTAAATAGCAGGAAATAGATTCATGCTTGACTTACGCAACCGGTTGCGTTTATTATGGAATTAACAAAACTTATAGATCTTATTTCAATGACTATCCAACAGTTTAATGAGTGATACCACTTTAATTGAATGGATCTCTAATGAATACTTTAAGGAGGACTACCATGAAAAAAGTTCAACGTCTTTTTGAAATCGACCCTTGGAAAATTAGAACTACGAAGTTAGACAAAGAAAATCGCCGACTACAGGAATCTTTGACTAGTATTGGTAATGGATACATGGGAATGCGTGGAAATTTTGAGGAAAGTTATAGCGGGGATCACCACCAAGGGACGTACCTTGCAGGAATTTGGTATCCTGATAAAACTCGGGTTGGTTGGTGGAAAAATGGTTATCCAGAATATTTTGGTAAAGTGATCAACGCGCTGAACTTTATCCAAATGAGCTTATTCATCAATGAACAAGAAATTGATTTAGCTGTGACAGATGTTGAAGATTTCTATTTAGAATTGGATATGCAAAATGGTGTTCTCACCCGCTCTTTTATAGTGACTGTCGATAAAGCAAAGATTCGCTTTACTTTTGAACGTTTTTTAAGCGTCGTAAAAAAAGAATTAGCAGTAATTCGACTTACGGCTGAGAGTTTAGCTGGAGAGGCACAGCTGAAAGTAATCTCTAAACTAGATAGCAATGTCCAAAACGAGGATAGTAATTATGAAGAGATGTTCTGGTTAGAAAAAGAACGTGGTCATGACGAAGATATCCATTTCTTAACAACACAAACTATCCCAAATAACTTTGGCATCGAACAATTTTCAGTAACTGGTGCAATGAAACATCTTAGTTCCGAGATTGGTACACAGCATGACGATACGTTAGAAGTTAGCGAAACTTTCACCTATGATTTGAAACCTAAACAAGCAATCCACTTAGAAAAACGTGTAGTCATCTTAACCAGTCGAGATGTTCCCGAAGCTGAACAAAGCAAAAAAGCTCGTGCCTTATTAACCGACTACACAGCTTCTTATGAAGAGTTGTTAGCAGAACAAAATGCTGCTTGGGCAAATCGCTGGGCATTATCAGATGTCTTAATCGGTGGAGACGACGAGGCGCAACAAGGCATTCGTTTCAATATTTTCCAATTATTTTCTACTTATTATGGTGAAGACGAACGATTAAATATCGGACCAAAAGGATTTACTGGCGAAAAATATGGCGGCGCAACTTATTGGGACACCGAAGCTTATGCTGTTCCGATGTATCTAGCAACTTCTGAACCAAATGTCACTAAAAATCTATTGAAATATCGCCACAATCAACTGCCCCAAGCACAACACAATGCCAGTCAACAAGGGTTAAAAGGTGCTTTATATCCGATGGTTACTTTTACAGGAGTCGAATGCCATAATGAATGGGAGATTACGTTTGAAGAGATCCATCGAAACGGCGCCATCGCTCACGCAATTTATAATTACACGACTTACACCGGCGATGAAGAGTACATTCAAAAAGAAGGACTAGAAGTATTAACTGAAATTGCCCGTTTCTGGGCAGATCGGGTTCATTATTCAAAACGTCAACAAAAATATATGATCCACGGTGTGACTGGGCCTAATGAGTATGAAAACAACGTTAATAACAACTGGTATACAAATTACTTAGCCACTTGGGTATTGTCTTATACTCTGGAAAATTATAAAAAATATCAAACGCATGCGACTGTGACAATTTCTGCAGAAGAACAAGAAAAATGGCAAGATATTATTGAACACATGTATTTCCCAACAGATGAAGAATTAGGTATTTTCGTCCAACATGATACTTTCTTAGATAAAGATCTAATGCCAACTTCCAAACTACGTCCAGCAGATCGACCATTAAATCAAAATTGGTCTTGGGATAAAATTTTACGTTCGTGCTTTATTAAACAAGCCGATGTTTTACAAGGAATCTACTTCTTTGGTGATCAATTCACTACTGAAGAAAAACGTAAAAACTTTGAATTTTATGAACCGATGACTGTTCATGAGTCGTCACTTTCTCCTTCTATCCATGCAATTTTAGCCGCTGAATTAGGCATGATAGACAAATCGATGGAGATGTACCAACGAACAGCTCGTTTAGATTTAGACAATTACAATAACGACACAGATGATGGACTGCATATTACATCTATGACCGGCAGCTGGCTTACGATCGTCCAAGGTTTTGCCCAAATGAAAACAAGCTCCGGTACATTGAGTTTTGCCCCATTATTGCCAACAAATTGGGAGGAATATTCCTTCCATATTAATTATCGAGGCCGTCTCTTAGCTGTAAACGTAACCCAAAAAGAAGTTCAAATCGACTTGAAAGATGGGCCAGCCTTAGCTATGATGCTTTATGAGAAAGAAATTCTCTTAAGTGATTCAACGACGGTTCCATTAAAAAAGGAGGAACCAAATGTTTAAAGGCGTTTTATTTGATTTAGACGGTGTTATCACTGATACTGCAGAGTATCATTATCTGGCTTGGAAAAAATTAGCAGATGATTTAGGGATTTCCATTGATCGGCAATTCAACGAGAAATTAAAAGGTGTCAGCCGAGAAGACTCTTTGCGACTCATCCTAGCACACGGCAATCGTGAAAATGATTTTTCTCAAGCAGCATTTACTGAATTAGCCAAAACTAAAAACGATCACTATGTTGAAATGATTCAATCTGTCTCACCTAAAGATGTCTATCCAGGTATTTTAGAATTACTGAAGTCTCTAAAACACGCCGGGATCAAAATCTCTTTAGCTTCTGCCAGCAAAAACGGCCCATTTTTATTAGAACAAATGCAGTTGACTGCTTATTTCGACGGTATCGCCGATCCAGCAGCGGTGCAAGCTGGAAAACCAGCTCCAGATATTTTTAATTTAGCGGCACAAGTAATCGGCTTAAAACCTGAAGAATGTATCGGAATCGAGGATGCTCAAGCAGGTATTCGTGCCATCAAAGCCAGCGGCGCTTTACCTATCGGTGTTGGAAAAGCCGAACAATTAGGTACGGATATTCCTTTAGTAGAATCAACTAGCGAGCTGACTATAGCGTTTCTGGAAAAACAATGGGCAAACTAATCAATTAAGAAAGGAGAGCGAAAAATTATGACTACCGTTAAAGATGTGGCGAAAAAAGCAAACGTCTCTCCTTCAACTGTTTCCCGTGTAATTAATGATCACCCTAGCATCTCTAGTGAAACAAAACAGCGAGTACGTAAAATTATGGATGCAATGGGCTATTATCCCAATATCACTGCGAGAAATCTTGGTACACAACGAGCCAATTCGTTAGGCGTGATCTTACCACCGTTAGATTCACGTGAACGCTTAGGCAATCCACTTTATTTGGAATTACTAAATGCAGTCAATGAGACAGCTGCAGAATTTCAAGTAACGACGGCTGTTGCCTCAGCTGATAACAGTCAGACTCTTTTGGAGAATGTCACACGGATGCATCGCCAAAAACAAGTCGACGGCTTTATTCTCGCTTATTCTGAAAAAGATGATCCTGTTGTGGACTATCTCTATCACCACCAAGTGCCTTTTACATTGATCGGACGTCCTGCAAAAAGAGAAACTGACATTGTTTATGTTGACAACGACAATCAATTGCTGGGAAAACAAGCAACCGAGCATTTACTCGCAAAAGGACATAAAAATATCTTATTCGTATCCAATGTAAATCAAGAAGTCATTTTCTTTGAACGTTACTTTGGTTATCAAGAAGCGATGATGTTGCAAGGCTTACCTACTCATCCGCCCTTGACGATGCTGCAACCAGAAGATTACACTCAATTCCCTGAACTAATCAAAGAAACTGGGGCAACTGCGCTAGTTGTGATTGATGATATTTTTGCCTTACGTATGATTCAATTGGCAACATTACATGGATACAAAGTCCCAGATGACTTATCTGTGATCAGTTTTAATAATTCCATTTTTGCAACACTAGTCCATCCATATTTAACAACGATCGACATCGACATTTCAGATCTCGGCCGTTTAGGTACGCAAAAATTAATGGAACAAATAAACCATCAACAATCAAGCGGGGTTCAATTAGTCGTACCGCACCACTTGATTCAAAGAGAGACAGTCCGTACAATCTAAGCCTAAAAGCGACCTACCTAAGTGCTGGTAGATCGCTTTTTTAGTCCTAATAATCCTATAATATTAAAAATAATTACAAATAAAATGATCGAGTTATTGTTCAGGTTAATGATAAAACCAACTCAGGAAGGCATTAAAAAATCGTACCTTAAACAAGGTACGACCAATAATTATTTGATTTACTACTTATTAAGACTTAGGAATTTTGATAATAACCACCGATAGTTTGGCCTCTAGCATCCTCGCCAATCGAAATTACACTACAACGAACTGCTATCAAAAGCTACTTTCTTTTCCCAAGGAAGAAAGAAATTACTGCAACGACAATGACAGCACCAACAATAGAAGGAATCAATGCCATCCCTGCTAAGCTAGGTCCCCATGATCCTAGCAATGCTTGACCAAGGGCAGCACCAACCAGACCTGCGACAATATTTGCGATCCATCCCATCGAGCCGCCTTTTTTAGTAATTGCACCTGCGATCGCACCGATTACTGCACCGATAATTAATGTCCATAACCAACTCATTTGTCTCTCCTTCTTTCTTTACAGAATAATTACACCATTATTTTATAAAGTATCTGAATGTTTTTCTATTTATTTGCTTAAAATATAACCGTCTCAATTTGTTGATGGTTTTACAAACATCTTCCCCTTAGGCTCTCTCACTGATTTAATAGCTACACCAAAAAATTCTATCAACTAGAAATTTTTGAAGATGTAGGATTCATATGGATTCTCTGTCTCTTTACTTTCTCATCATTTTATACGAATACATGTTTTTAATCTAAAAACGAAACAATATTTTTGTTTTTTAATGAATTAGAACTAATTATTTTTAAAAAATGAAAATAAAATGAAATTTCTTTCATTAGAATAAAATTATCTGAATATTTTGGTATTATAGATGGATAATTATCTGAATATTAGCAATCTAAAAATTATTCTATCTATTATAGGAATGAGGAACTTTATGGAAAATAAACTACAAAAACAAATGACTTCTCGCCACATCATGATGTTGGCCCTTGGCGGTGCAATCGGTGCGGGATTATTCAAAGGCAGCGGCGAAGCAATCGGTATTGCAGGTCCTTCGGTTATCCTCGCCTTTTTACTTGGTGGGTTGGTTCTTTTTATCGTTATGAATGGTTTAGGCCGTTTAGTTTTAAATGGGGACAACGTCCAAGGGTTATCAGGAATCATCAAACCATTTTTAGGAGAACGAACAGCCGATTTTATTGACTGGTTGTACTGGTCATTATGGATGGTCAATATTATCGCCGAAGCAGTTGCTGCAGCAAGTTTTATGCAATTATGGTTTCCTCATGTACCTTCCTGGGTCTTTGTATTGCTCTTAGCGCTTCTGACGACAGTGATAAATTTGTATTCTGTTCGCTTGTTTGCTGAAACAGAATATTGGTTGGCTTTTATTAAAATTGCTGTGATCATTATTTTAATTATTTTTAGTACGTACCTAGTTGCTCATGAAATATTCAACATCGGATTTCTTGATACGATCTCTCGCATGAACAGTCACGGTGGATTTGCTCCTCATGGATTGAGCGGATTAGTTAATTCTCTTCTAGTCGTTATTTACTCTTACGGCGGATCTGAATTGATCGCTATTACTGTTAGTGAGACAGAAGACCCTAAAACAGCAATCCCTAAAGCCATTAAAGGTGTCATGGGAAGAATCATTTCATTTTATATCATCCCTATGACTTTGCTTTTAATCATTTATCGCTGGGATGCTTTAGCTACAACGACTGCCAGTCCGTTTGTAATGGTCTTCCAAAAAATGCACATCCCTTTTGCAACTGATATTGTCAATTTCGTTATCGTATTAGCACTGTTTTCTTCAATAAACTCCGGTGTCTATGCTTCATCACGAACATTGTATTTCCGAGTACGGGAAAATGCTGGATTTACTTCTAAGTTAGCTGTTTTAAATAAACATCAAGTCCCACAACGTGCTGTTTTATTTTGTACAGGTACACTTTATCTTGGAGTCGTTTTATCTTACTTCTTAGGTAATAAGCTATTTAATTACCTAGTCGGTTCTTTATCTTATTCTGTTTTGCTTACTTGGTTATTGATCAGTGTTGCCTCCTTTATTCTAGCTTTGAAAAAAGGGACCCGCAGCGAGCGTTTCTTCAGCGGTTTAGTGATCCTCGTTCTAGGATTGATTTTTATAGGTATCCTGATGAACAATCCAATCGGTGTCACAATCTTTACTGCTGGTATTTATCTGGTGATTCTTTTTAGTTACCGGAAAAAACAAGTCGACGCATTATCAGAACAAGCCTAAAAAAGGTCTTATCACTTGGATGTGATAAGACCTTTTTTAGGCTTCTCTATTTTTGTTAAAACAAAAAATCTCCCATCATTGTGGGAGATCAATCTTTTATACTAATTTGACTTCTACATCAATATTTCCTTTAGTTGCTTTTGAATAGGGACAGAATTCATTCGCTTCTTCAACGACTTTTTGTGCCTCTTCTTTTTTCACACCAGGTAGTGAAACTTCTAAAATCACTCCGATTTGATACCCGCCATCATCAAGCTGGTATAATGATACACGAGCTTTTACTTCGGCATCTGACTCAAGTTTATGCTCTTCCAACATATGGTGAACGGCACCATTAAAACAAGAAGCGTAGCCTGCTGCAAATAATTGTTCTGGGTTTGTCCCTTCTGCATGAATAGAAGGCGCTTCAATCTTCATCTTCATACTGCCATTTGGTGCTTGGACTTCTCCGTCACGGCCTCCATGATTAATCATCGCTGTTTCGTATAGTTTTTTCAAAATTTATCACTCCTTTTCTTCTTATCATTAGTCTACTCATTATTATTTAATAATACAAAGAACTTGCTCAAAAAGTAACCGCTGCCAAAAATATCCATTTCGCTTAATCTCTACACTACAGATTAATTTTACTATAGGAAAAATGGCTAAATCTATATTTGATTTTCGCCTTTTATCTATTAAACCAGAAGACCTCATAAAGCATCAGCTGAAGAACTTGCCTAGTTTGTTCGACTCATAAAATAAATTTTTTTATTTATATATAATTATTATTATCTGTGATATATTTTATCTATTTCACAGATATACACGATTATTTACGACATCTATTGACAGCGCTTTCTATTTCTTCTATAATCGTCACAGACTATCTGAAAGGAGCAACGCTCTTATGTATACAATTATTGTCCTACATAGTTACATTACCGCTAAGGGCAAGAGAACACATGATAAAAATTTAGCATGGCGTTTTAATACCGAAGAACAAGCAACCAAACTTGCTGACAAGTTAGGCGGGAGAGTAGCTAAAATTGGATAATCTTATAGAATAAATGAGATCAGCTTAATGACAAGCCGGTCTCATTTATTTATTTAAATCATCAGCACAAAAAAAAGACTAGAAGCCTTGATTTAACAAGGTTTCTAGTCTTTAAATAATTTGCAAAAATTATTTTAATGTTACAAAAAAGCACATATAATAGGAAGAAACTGGATATTTCTATTCTTTAGTATCACCATTTTCTCTATAATCTCATTACTACAATTTAACTGATAACATATTCAAGCATATTCAAAAACATATTCAAAACTCGATTAGTCTAGGGCAAGTAGCCGTTCACTTTGTGGGCGGTTTTTCTATACTCAAAAATAAGTAATAGCTTAGGACGTGAACTCCTTTACACCCTAAGCGGTCCCCCCCGTTGTTGGTTTTTCCTTGGTGATGTAACGATTCGTTCACCCAGCTTATGCACTGATTAAGTGCGTCAGCTAGCTCTCCATCGTGTAATTACCCACCTTTCAATCTAAAACGTGCTTAGAATGCTCCTGTGACACACACCTTTTTATTGCTCTCCACCAAAATAGATTGTCGCAAACCATTTATCCGGGTTCGGCTCCCATTTCTCAAGTTTTAGACTTCTAATCAAAGTTGCCGCCTCACGATCATTTGGTGTCAGCACCTGCAGATTCTTTCACCACCCTGTAATTTCTCAAGTTTTAGACTTCTAAAAGAATTTTTTGCAAAGTCTCCTCTTTTATATACGCCTCGTGGTAGCCCATATACTTCCTTTTCAGGCCATATACTTCACTGCTAGGCAAACGCTTTAGATAGGCGTTGAAGTGCTTTAAACGGTAGCTGTTGCGCTCTATTCTACGCTCCACAACGTCTATACGGTCATATAGGTTGACTATTTCGCTATCAGGACGGAAGCCTCTTGATACAATGCCCAGGGCGTTATATTCGAGACGGGTTGTCATGGACTGCTGGTAAAACTCCCGGTGAAGGCTGTCTCTACGGTTCTTTAGGCGTTCGATTGTTCTACCCAGGTTGAAGTATTCCTTAATTACCAACTCGTCCATCACGTCCACAAGGCAAGCCCCCTAAATATTATGTAAAGAGGCCACCGATAAGCAGCCTCCTAAATGATTTATTGCTGATAAGCTGAAACAATCTCCCGTAGTTGATCTTGAAAACTAGGTTCATTTTCTTTATCAAATTCTTCTATAAAGCGTGCTGCACTATCTACCGCATTCCCCATAGATTGAAAGCCAAATAATTCATTTACTGTCTTTGTCTTATCGTTAATGTTATCAACAAAAGCTCCGGCCATCGCTTTATAAGAAATTGCTACTTCGTTTGTAGTAGTCGTTACATTGTAGGTAGTAGAAAAATCTTTCATCACTTTCTCTAAGCTCGAAAATAATTTTTCTGCTTCCTCATATTTGTTGGTTAATTCAGGCAAGAATAAATCCTTTTGCTTAGCGATTTCTCCAATACGTTTCAGTGCAAGTGGTGTATCTTGGTATTGAAGCTGATACGGTGTTAAATCTTCAGCCGTTACGGTCTCCATGCCGCCCAAGAAATTCAAAACATCGATATCTTCCGGCGTTAAACTTGTTTTACTTTTATCTGCAATGGCTTTAATTCCAGCACGATCACTTTCAATCTGTTGCACGATTGCCTTCTTTTTATTTTCCATTGTAGTAAGTAGTTCATTTTCTAAGTTCGCTTTTTTCAGCTCGAAGCCCTTGCCTGTGAGAAGGTCATCAGCAAGTTTTTTCTTCATGTTATCCATATCTTGGGCATACTTATTGCTCAATCGAACTGCGGTTTCAATGTAATCAATTACCAATTTCGAGCTTTTCAATTCTTTCATTTTTCAATTCCCCCTATTTGTTTGACTGTCCCAGTTTGCCGGTATTCCAACGCCACTTGAACTTTTTCTTCTTGATCTAACTGATGAAATGCTGTTTCAAATTTTGAAAACGGCATAACTTGTGCTGTTGGGTTAGTTACCCAATCTTCTAGCCTATCTAAGTACACACTTATTAGCATTTCTTTCTGGTTAGTATGCAAAAATTCATTCGCTACAACCTTCTTCAAGCTTGAGATTTCATTTCTAAGGTTCATGCCATTCCCCCATCTCTATCTCAAAGGATTCCGGCTTGTACCCGGGATACTTAGCTAAGAAGTCCTCATACGACATCTTCTGACCGTCCACAAGCACAAACTCCTCTGCCTCATCTTCACCATTAATCATGAAAACAACGTCTTGCGGTGAAGCCTGTCCGACAATTTTCTTCAATCTTGCTATTTCATTTTTGAGGTTACTCATCTTGTCCCCTCCCAATGATTGACTTGATTTCCTCGATTTCTTTCTGATAATCATCAAGCTCTAAGCTACGATAGGCCACATCAAGCACATTCTTAGCGCTAGTTACTCGTGAAGCTGGTGGTGATTCTGTATTGTTCATTATTTCTTTTAGGACTGCTACCGCTTCCTCTGACGCTTTTTGCAGCCTAGCAGTAACTTGCTGCATTGCATCACGACGCAAACCTCGGTATTCGTCCATAAATTCTTTATCTTTTAGATACTTGTAGCCTGTTGATCTATTAATTCCAGTTTTTTTGCATGCTTCATCGATAGAAGCACATTCTAGCAAAGCTTTCAAAAAACGATCTTGCCTTATATTTAATTCAGCCATTTTTAATCCTCCTTTATAAGTAAATTCCTGAATAAAAACGATTGTCGTGGATCATCGTCTGTTGGATTTTCAGATTATTTGTTGACATAAAAAAGAGGACACAAGACAATTCGCAATAGATTGCGTTTCATCTCATATCCTCTGGTTCTTCCTAGTAAGATACTGTTATTCAACTTGCCTTATTATAGCACATTTACAACAAATTTTATACATTTAACTGTTGTTTTAATGCTGTTTTATCTCTTTTTTTCACCTAATAAGTGTGAAGAAATGACGTCATACTTTACTACTTTCCCATCTTTTATCAGCAAGGATACCTCACCATATTGAGGTAACTCGACTGCCACTGATTTTTTATTATTATCAATGTATACTTTATCCATTTACAACTCTCCCATCTTTATTTTTCATCTTCTCAATTTCTGCAAAAAACTCATCCGGTATTGTGGCATAACCTTTTGTTGTATCGTCTCCGGAAAGTTCAAAATTCAACGTAAACTCTTTACCATTTAATTTTATAAGTTGCGCCCCTGTGGCTCTCTCTCGCCATTGTGGGTCTTTAAGGTCGTAGTTCCATGTCTCAAGTCTAGCGTTCTCGACCTGCTTTAAACGTTCCTCCATTGCTCTGATCTGATTTTTAAAGCTTGTTAACCCTATTTGACGTTCTTCTTCTGTTCGTGCAATGAACATCCCTTTATTTCCGATACGTTCTGAAACAATAGGTACACCAGCTTTTTTCAATCGTTCTGTAGAAGAAAATACTTGGCGTTCACTTATTCTCAATAACTTACTGATTTCTCTGGTAGTGATTCGTTTCTCTGAACTTGGAATAAGTTTCAAAACTTGAAAATCAATGTCCTTCATACTATCTCTCCTTTACCAACATGTTTTGTTGCCCTTGTTGCTCTATTTGTTACTTTAAACAATCCTTAAAATGGAAGGTCTTCTTCAAATTGTTCGTTGAACTCTTCTTGTTCATTTGTAATATCACTTATATCAGTGAAACCTTTACGTCTCCATTCTTTTAATAAAGTAGTAACGTAAGCCAAAGGAGAAGCCACATCCCCTCTAAAAGCAGTCTTTTCAAGAGACTCATAGAGAAAATCAATGCCATATTCTTTAGACAATCGTTCTAGAGTTTTCATATCAAAATTTCCTAGCCTACCAATTTCAGATTGATAAAAATCAATACAGTCATTTAAATTAATAGATTCAGACTCATCCAAAGCATTCTCAGCATAAGAAAAGGTATCTTCTTCTAGTCTAGTCTGATCTAAACTGCTCTGCTCTATGCTTCCCTCTGCTGTCCTACCCTTTTCTTTACTTAACTGATCTATGCTATCCTTTGCTATGCTATACTGTGTATCCATGTTGGACACATTCTGTATACAAGGTGTATCCACGTATTTATACGACCTATTTTCGGTAGTATTAATGTGCCTTTTTTCTTCTAGGTGAATTGTTGGAGTGTACCGATCTTTTTGAATATAATTATTTAATTTCCAATCAGCAATTACTATTACTCCACTTTCGAATGAGATAATGAACTTTTTGGCTTCAAGAAGCTTTAAATCATCATCCGTAGCACTAGAAGCTCTTTTAACCTTTTTAGGACTTGCTACAAATCCATCATCATCAGCTTGGATACCTAGATGAAAATACAAATTTTGTGTTGTTGGTGGCATATCTAAAAATCTATCTGAATCAATTACATCTTTTGAAAACATTCTTCTATTAGCCATAATTTTGTACTACCTCCTAACTTGCGTATATCGCTTTATTTGTGCCATCTTCATTAAACCGATCGTTAAACACGAGCCACGCTTGTTGGGCTTCAAAACTGAGCCAATGTGGATTGTTATCCCCATTCACATCCGTCAAAACAGAAATAGTAATTTCTCGATTCCTATCATTCCCAACGCCAACCGTAGCCCCATGAGATAATATTGGCGTATCAATAGGGATTTCCTTGAAGCCCCAGCGATCAATCATTAAAATCCTTCCTGTTGGATTGCCAGTTGGATCATATTGTTTTTCCAGTAAAGTTTTACTCATGCACTTTCACCTCGCTCCAAAATGTTGGATGATAATATTCCCATATAAATCATTCAGGCACCTCTGTGAGCTGCAACTGTTCAAGTTCGTATTTCAACCCATCCCGAACAAATTCAGCACCTTTTAATTGATTCTGATATTTCACCCATGTATTGAACGTTTTTACTCGTGCTTCTCGTACATCAGTAATATTTAACCATTCAGTGAAAATCTGATTTTTTAACTCGTTGATTTCTCGACAAATTATTTTGTGATCTGCATGTTTTTTAAGTACGTACAAAACGGTTAGTTTTTCATTGAATGAATTTCCAAAGTAGGTTTTCCCGATATTATTTTCTAGTTCAGCGATCCCTTGATTAATTTCCTCTAATTCAAAGCTATCGAGTTGGTTTAATAGTTTTGTTTTGTACATCTACTTATGCCCTCCGGTTCTTAATTGATAGTCGTACTCGTCATAAGCAGTGAAGAGATATAACGCCAAACCTGTGAAGATGGCTATTTTTGCGATTAATGGTAATAAGCTAAGAATCCAGCCGATTAATATACTTGCGATAATTAAGTTTCGTTTCATAATAGTTCCCTCCGATTTTTTTATATGATATAATCGGACAAAAGAATATCGGGTTTTATCCCAATACGTTTGCCTTTATCCTGTCCGCCAAGACTGTTATGGATAACGGCTTTTTCTTTTGCCCTCATTTTTTTACTCCTAAGCTGTCTGCAATTTAGCAGAACGATTATAAATTTTCTCACTCACTGAAAACTGCAACCCATATTTTTCTTTAACAGCCATCAATTCCACCGTTTCATCTAAAATAGGTTCACGATCAACCAACATTTCAGGCGTCATATCTTCTTTTTTAAGCATTTTTGAATGTCCATAGATAGTTGAAACTGCTTTATTAGCGATCGTGTTGGCTTTGATATAGTCTCTTGGTTGTGGCTCAGTAATAGCGTGGCTTAATTTATCCATTGCTTCTTTTTGGTGTTCCTTGTCTAGCATTCGGAACACTTGAAACCCTTCAATACCAACTGACTGACGCAATTGTTTGATTACATCAAAAACCCAATCTTGAAATTGTTCGGCTTCTTTTTTATTCGATCTCATAATCAAACGATATAGTCCTTTTTCATTTAGGATCAACATTTTTTGCAATCCGCCAAGGGTAGGTACTTTGTACGCCCCCTTATAACGTGAGTCCATTTTTCTCAAAGAATCTTTGATACTCACAATTCCCAACGCTTCCGCCACATCTTTCGCAACCGCCCGCCACTCGTTATCAATTTCGACAAATCTTATAGTGTGTCCGTTCCAAATTTCTGTCTTCATTCAACGTCCTCCAGTTCAAGCCCTAGCAAGCTCGCTAACAACTCAACTTGCTGATACAAAATTTCTTGATACTCTTCAATAGAAAGCCGCTCTTGAAACTCTGCTTGCACTAAATCGTTCAAGCCCTGCAATACTCCGCTTACCGTTGGATCTTTAGGTAGCAATTTCTGATAGTCCATTTGCTCGTATAAGCAATTAAACGTTTCTTCTAGTGCTTCGCCTTCCAAGTTTGCTAACTCATTAGCAGTTTCTTCCGTGATAACTTTAGATAATGATTTGTTAATTGCTTCATTTTGTGTTATTAAATCCATTGTGATTCCTCCAATTTTATATTCCTAATACAATTTCTTACTTGATTAAATCCTTGATATAACAATCATTTGGCTATTATGACTACTGATTGAATATGTGTTTTGAATAGATTATTGCCTTTCTCGCCTGCCCTGGCATTTAAAATTGTTTAATAAAAGTCATAATCTCATCACGATCAAAATAATAGGTTCTTTCGCCGACACGGTGGTATTTGAGTCCTTTTGAAATAAATAGTTCTAGTTGTTGAGGACTGCAATCAAGGAAACGACAAGCTTCTTTTTTATTTAGAAGCTGCTTGATTCCAACTGTTCGTTTTGCTTCTTCCAATGCTTCTAAAGTTGTTTGAATCACTTGAGAAGAGATACTGTCCAATTGTTCTTTACTTAGCGTATGTGATACCTCAACTTTGAGCGGTAGCGTAGATTGATCCATTTAATCACCTCCTTTTTATTTAGAAACTTTAACTTTAGCCTTCCTTTTGTTCTTCCAATAATTCATCAATAGCTTTTTCAACTCGTTGCTTACGATCTTCACGCATTTCTGTTCGTAGCCATACAGATAAGCGACTGTCACTAATACCAACTACCTCTGCCACTTCCCAATTTCGTAACCGATTAATAAAAATACGATCACGAATATCTTGGTTAGCTTTC
Source organism: Enterococcus dongliensis (assembly GCF_031927985.1). Classification (NCBI taxonomy): domain Bacteria; kingdom Bacillati; phylum Bacillota; class Bacilli; order Lactobacillales; family Enterococcaceae; genus Enterococcus; species Enterococcus dongliensis. The sequence continues at coordinate 234,340 of NZ_JARPZC010000002.1, read as the reverse complement.
ATAAAACACCCCTCCTTTTGTCTATTTTCGATATACAAACTTTATCACGTTTATCATAAGTAGTCAACAACAAAAGTTGTTTATTTTAAATTGACAATAGAGTATAATAAAATTTAGGAGGGCTATACTATATGAATAGACTGAAAGAATTAAGAGAGCAATCAGGTCTAAGCCTTGGGAAATTAAGCCAAGAATTAGAGAAAAAGGGAATAAAAATTGGTAGAGCCTCTTTAAGTAATTACGAAAGAGGCGAGCAAACGCCTAAAGAGGAAACCTGGCACTCTTTAGCTGATTACTTTAAGGTTTCTGTTCCCTATATAATGGGTCTTTCTAATGAAAAAAACGATGAAACCTCTAAAAATAGTGAAGAAATTGCAAAATTTATTATGAATAGTACAGATATTGAAGAGATTGCTGTAATTATGAAAGAAGTAGTAACTAGCGGAAATATTGAAACGGCTTCTAAAATTACTGGACTTTTAGGAAACTTTGCACTCTTACTTTCTGATATATCAAAGGCTGGAGAACCTGAAAAACTAGATAATCTTCAAGAAATTATTCTTTCAATTTCAGATATTATGAAACGTTCTTTATTCTTTGATTTAATTAGATATAATGATGAAATTAAAGAATATCATCAAAAGTACTCCATAGCTGGGAAGAGTATAAAAGAAGTAAGAGAAATCGAGAAAAAATTTCCTAAACCAAATCCCAAAATAAAGAGTATAGAAAAATCAATAATAGATTTTCAAACAGAATTATCAAAAATAAACGAAAAACTTACTGCAGACTTCTCTGACACTGTATCTAAAATTTACAAGAAATAACCTCTCCATACATATCTCGCTTGCCCTGGCTAGATAGGAGAAAACACAATGGCAACAATTACAAGCTACACAAAGAAAAATGGACAAAAAGCATGGCAGTTTCAAACTTACTTAGGAGTAGATGAAATTACAGGCAAGCAACGCTACACCACAAGGCGTGGCTTTGCGACTAAAAAAGAATGTACATTAGCACTCAACAAGCTATTGCTTGAAATTGAAGAACATGGCTTTATACAAAATAAGATTATGACCTTTGAACAACTTTATAAGGACTGGCTTCCAAAGTATCGAAACAAGGTCAAACCTTCCACGGTAGCAGCTACGATCACTGTATTTGATTTATATATCTTGCCACACTTCAAAAAGATGAGACTTGATAAAATTACTGTGGCTTATTGTCAAAAAGTTTTGGATGGTTGGTATGAGGAGTATCGAGGATATAAAGGTTTTAAGATGAAATTAAATTTAGTGCTTGATTATGCGGTCTCCTTGGAACTAATCGCCACTAATCCAATGAAAAAGACACAGACACCACGACAAAAAGAGAAAGATAAACCAGTCAACTTCTACACTAAGCAGCAGTTACAGGAATTTCTTTCTCTTTATGAGTCTGAAGGCGATCAAATGAAATATGTGTTCTTTCATCTCTTAGCTTATACAGGTCTAAGGAAAAGTGAAGCTCTCGCTTTGCAGTATTCAGATATTAACTTCTTAAAGCATGAGCTAACAGTAGGCCGTACAGTAGCAGTCAATGAAGATAGTGAGATCATTATACAATCGCCTAAAACTAAAAACTCTTACCGTACGATTAACTTAGATCCAGTAACTATGCAGCTACTCCAAGAATGGCAAAGGGAACAGCGGGAATGGTATTTCAAGCTAGGCTTTAATACTAACAAGAAAGACCAACTAATATTTAGTAATAACCAAAACAAAGCTATTCGCCCTTCCCTAGTCAATGGCTGGCTAAGGAACTTTTATAATCGTCATGAGGATATGCAAAAAATCACAGCTCATGGCTTCCGATTCACTCATTGCAGTTTGCTTTTTGAAGCTGGTGCAAGTATGAAAGAAGTTCAAGGAAGACTAGGCCATAAAGATGTTCAAACAACAATGAACATTTATGCTAAAGTCACACCTAAAATGGCTACGAATACTGGTGAAAAGTTTGCTCTATTTATGGCTAATTAAGCAAAAACCTATTCAAAATTGTTTAACTTTTGGGTCCTCGGACCTAGAAGTCCTATTTATGGCTAATTAAGCAAAAACCTATTCAAAAGCCTATTCAATTTTATTTTTATAAAATAAAAAAAGACTAGAAGCCCTGATTTAACAAGGTTTCTAGTCTCTAAATAATTCAGAAAAATTATTTTAATGTTACAGATGCGCCAACTTCTTCTAAAGCAGCTTTTAATGCTTCAGCGTCTTCTTTAGATACATCTTCTTTAACTGGTGCAGGAGCGCCATCAACTACAGCTTTAGCTTCTTTCAAACCTAAGCCAGTTGCTTCACGAACTGCTTTGATAACTTTAACTTTTTGGTCACCTACAGCTGTTAATTCAACTGTAAATTCTGTTTGTTCTTCAGCAGCGCCAGCAGCAGCTCCGCCAGCTACAGCAGCTACAGGAGCAGCAGCAGTTACGCCAAATTCGTCTTCGATAGCTTTAACTAAGTCGTTTAATTCTAAGATTGTCGCGCCTTTTAGTTCTTCGACAATGTTTTCAATGTTCAATGCCATTTTAATTTCCTCCGTTTAGGTAAGTTTTTTATTTTTTAATTAAGCAGCCATTAAGCTACTTCTTCTTCTTTTTCTGCGACTGCTTTCACAGCGTAAGCCACGTTGCGGACTGGCGCTTGAAGGACAGATAATAGCATAGAAAGAAGTCCATCGCGGTTCGGTAGTTTTGCAAGAGCAGTAATTTCTTCGATAGAAGCTACTTTTCCTTCAATGATACCGCCTTTGATTTCTAGTTTTTCAGCTGTTTTAGCGAATTCATCGATAATTTTAGCTGGGGCAACTACATCCTCATTACTAAATGCAACAGCAGTTGGTCCTGAGAATACTTCTTCTAATCCGTTCAAGCCAGCTTTTTCAGCGGCACGAACCAAGATAGAATTTTTGATAACTTTCATTTCAACATTAGCGTCGCGTAATTGTTTACGTAATTCAGTCACTTGTTCTACAGTTAAACCACGGTAATCGACGATAACAGCTGAAGCTGCTGCGCTGAATTTTTCAGTGACTTGATCAACGATAGCGGCTTTTTTAGCGATTGCTACTTCACTCATTATATATTTCACCTCCTGATTTTGATGGAAGAGCATTTTTTGCAAGAAAGCAAAAAAATACCCTATGCCACCGTAGACATAGAGGGACTATTGAATGTTCTCAATAAATGTCCTCGGTAGGAAATTAAGACTTGCGCCACCTACTGTCTTCGGTACAGTTAATAAATTAACCTCGACTAACTTACCACAGATAAGCTAGCCGAGTCAAGTATTTTTCTAAAATAAATTAGATAGCTGTTTGTTCAACATGGATACCAGGTCCAAATGTTGTTGTCAATGAAATGTTTTTGATGTATTGACCTTTAGCTGTCGCAGGTTTTGCTTTTACTAAAGTTTCATTGATTGTGTTGAAGTTTTCAACTAATTTTGCATCATCGAATGATACTTTACCGATTGGTACATGAACGTTACCAGCTTTATCCACACGGTAAGTTACTTTACCAGCTTTTACTTCTTCAACAGCTTTTGTAACATCCATTGTTACAGTACCAGTTTTAGGGTTAGGCATTAAACCTTTTGGTCCAAGCACACGACCTAATTTACCGACTGTAGCCATCATATCAGGTGTTGCTACAACAACGTCAAAGTCGAACCATCCACCTTGGATTTTTGCAACCATGTCGTCGTCGCCAACGAAATCAGCGCCAGCAGCTTCAGCTTCTTTTGCTTTTTCGCCTTTAGCGAATACTAAAACAGTTTGTGTTTTACCAGTTCCGTTTGGAAGCACAACTGCTCCACGGATTTGTTGGTCTGCTTTTTTAGGGTCTACGTTCAATTTGTAAGCAACTTCAACCGTTGCGTCAAATTTTGCGAAGTTAATTTCTTTTGCTAGTGCTACTGCTTCTCCAACTGGGTAAGCTTTAGTAGTATCAACTTTTTTTAATGCATCTTGCATTTTTTTGCTCTTTTTAGCCATTTTGTTTCCTCCTTGATGTGGTTATAACGGTAGAACCTCCCACGTGTTCCGTATCTTTAGATAGGGAGCCAACTGAGAAGCTACTTTCTTGGGTCGTCGATGATTATTCGACGGTGATTCCCATGCTTCGTGCAGTTCCTTCAACCATGCGCATTGCTGACTCAACGTTAGCAGCGTTTAGGTCTTGCATTTTCAACTCAGCGATTTCTTTTACTTGGTCGCTAGTAACTTTTGCAACTTTAGTTTTGTTTGGTTCGCCTGAACCTTTTTCAATTTTAGCTGCTTTTTTCAATAATACTGCAGCTGGCGGTGTTTTTGTGATGAATGTAAATGAACGGTCTTCATATACAGAAATCACAACTGGAATGATCAAACCTGCTTGATCAGCTGTACGAGCATTGAATTCTTTTGTGAACCCCATGATGTTGATACCCGCTTGACCTAGTGCAGGACCTACTGGGGGAGCTGGTGTTGCTTTCCCTGCAGGAATTTGCAATTTAACTAATTTTTCTACTTTTTTTGCCACGAGACAAACCTCCTTGAGTCCGTGATGTGGTTAATTGGAGATCAAAATTTCTCCTCCCACTTAAAACAGTGTGTACAAAGACACACTTTGATATCATAGCAGATTATGTATCAAAACGCAAGATAGATTTCTTACTGTTGAAATTTTTTGACAATAATAAAACGCTTCACAATCTCTTTAACTACTATGAGAATAACAAAATAAATTATTAATCTAGCTATTTTCAGAAAGCGGATATGTTACACTATGGTCGAATTGATGAGGCTTTTCATCGGATAAATTAAGGAGGGTTAAAATAATGGAAGTTTTAAAATATCGAAGTGTTTTTGACATTATTGGTCCAGTGATGGTGGGACCAAGTAGCTCACATACTGCTGGCGCAGCAAGAATTGGAAAAGTGTGCCGAATGATCTTTGGAGAACGTCCTGATTCAGTCGAATTTGATTTATATGAATCATTTGCCAAGACTTATCGCGGACACGGTACAGACATCGCGTTGGTTGGCGGTATCTTGGGGATGGAGCCAGATGATCCTCGTTTATCCGATTCTTTGAAAATCGCTCACGAACAAGGAATGGAAGTTTTATTCGTACCCAAAAAAGAGATCGCTGATCATCCAAACACGGTTACTCTCCGAATGATCAAAGGTGATTTAGAAATGTCTATCACAGGTGTTTCTATCGGCGGCGGTAACATTCAGATCACTGAATTAAATGGCTACAGCATCTCACTTGCCATGGGGAACCCGACTTATATCATTATCAATAAAGATGTACCTGGTTTGTTATCACGCGTTTCTGCAATCTTCATGAAACATGGATTAAACATCGGAAAAGTAACGATGACTCGCCAAACAAAAGGTGAAAATGGAATTGTTCTTTTAGAGATTGATGATACACCTGAAGATCCAGAAGCTTTAAGAAAAGAAATCAAACAAGAAAGCGACATTTTAAGTGTGACCTATTTCAAATAGGCAGCGTTTTCTCTTTTAGACTCACGGATTCTTTAAAAAATCGCTCGCTGCAGCCTATTTTCAACAAAGGCTGTTTACATTAACACGAATGAGGAGGAATTGTCATGTTTTACTCAATCCAAGAACTTGTCGAACAAGCAAAGGATTATCCTTCAGTTGGTGAATTGATGATCACAACTGAAATGGAATTAACAGATCGTACACGCGAAGAAATCATTGCGTTGATGGAACGCAATTTAGAAGTAATGGAAAACTCTATTGAAGAAGGCATCCAAGGTGTGACTTCAGTAACAAAAATCACTGGTGGCGATGCAAAACGAATGAATGATTACATTGAAAGCGGAAAATTCATGAGCGGCGAAACAATTTTGACAGCTGTTCGTAACGGGATTGCTGTCAATGAAGTCAATGCGAAAATGGGATTGGTCTGTGCCACTCCAACTGCTGGTAGTGCTGGTGTTTTACCAGGGGTTTTAATGGCCGCACGCGAAAAACTAAATCTAAGTCACGAAGAACAACTTGATTTTCTATTTACTGCAGGCGCTTTTGGTTTAGTTATGGCAAATAATGCTTCTATTTCTGGAGCTGAAGGTGGTTGCCAAGCTGAAGTCGGTTCGGCTAGCGCGATGTCAGCAGCCGCTTTAGTTGCTGCAAATGGCGGAACACCAGAGATGGCTTCTCATGCACTAGCGATTACTTTAAAAAATGTGATGGGCCTGATTTGTGATCCGGTAGCAGGATTGGTAGAAGTCCCTTGTGTCAAACGTAATGCAATGGGTGCTTCTCAAGCCTTTATCTCAGCAGATATGGCACTGGCTGGTATTCGTAGTGTGATTCCACCTGATGAAGTTGTTGAAGCCATGTATAAAGTTGGACGGGCAATGCCGCAAGTCTTCAAAGAAACAGCTGAAGGCGGTGTCGCAACTACACCAACTGGCTTACGTTTGCAACGTCAAGTTTTTGGTAATCCAGAAAAAGCGACCGTTTAATTTTTTGAATCAAAAAAGGAGTTGTGACAAAATTTTGTCACAACTCCTTTTTCTTTATTTCAGCTGTTTGTTGAACATTTTTACCACAAGAAGTCAGCGACTGCTTGATCGACTTCAAGGTTTTCATGTAATTGACTATGTTGTGCATGTGGTCCGGTAAATACTTGATACGTGATCGGATTACCATGAGCTTTTAGCAGCGGATAAGTCGCTAATGCACTCGTCAATGGAACAGTCCCATCCGTTGTGGAATCTTCAGCTAATTTTCCCGCTAATAATAAAATCGGCAATTGATCAGGGATATTACCGATTCCATTTGTATAATCGACGTAACGGCTAGCTTCTTGACTAGGTCCATTTTGTAATAAATTATCGATTGATTGCTCTCCAGAAGTATCATCGAAATCATTGAATGGGGCACCGATAGAAATAAATTTTTTGATCATTGGTGCATCTTCTGGTTGACCATAGGTTGTCAAATAGCGTAATGAACTAACCCCACCCATCGAATGTCCAACTAGATTTATTTGATCTGCCCCTTGTTGTTTGACATATTTCAATACTTCATAGATCCATTTCGTTTGATTCCATTCATTATCTTTATTAGCTAAAAACAATACTTGGATACTTGGATTATTTTTTTTCTTGCTCAACTGACCATCAACTTGTAAACTGCCATCTGTTTGAACAGTAATGACCATCTCTCTTTGTGTTTTACCTGCATTTGTTAAGCGTTGAATCATCCCGCCGAATGAATTGGAGGTACCGCCATACCCGTGGATGAAAACTGTCGGCACTGTACTTTTCTCCACGTTTTCACTTGTCTTTGCAGCAGCTGAAGCTTGCAGCTTCTCTGTTTTTCCAACCTCCTGACTTTGTCCAACACTGCAACCAACAAATACCAAAAGAGTTGTTAGCATAAACAATCCGATGAATCCTTTTTTCAACACTTTCTCCCCGTTTCTCAATCCAATTTTTCTCCTACTATAAGCTCAAAGAAATCAGCAAATCAATCTTAAATTTATTATTTTTAAAAAACTTAGTTATTTGGCTTGCTCTCATCAAAAAAAGGCTGCGACAACAGTCACAACCTTTTTGCTTTAAATTTTATCGACTTGATCAAAATCCAGTTCTGTACTTGTTTCACGGCCAAACATATCGATATTGGCTTTAATTTTATCACGTTCTTCATCAATCTCGGTGATCACACCTTCGAGTCCTGCAAAAGCACCTTCAATGATTTTCACAGTCTCGCCAACTTCTACTTCAAGTTCATGCTGACGCGTGCTCATACCTAATGAACGCAAGATATGATTGATTTCTTCTGGCATCAATGGCGCTGGTTTGCTTCCGGCTCCATGAGAACCAACGAACCCAGTTACTCCTGGTGTATTACGAACCACATACCAAGAATCATCTGTCATGACCATTTCTACTAACACATACCCAGGAAATGTTTTATGAACGATCTCTTTTTCTTTGCCACCCTTAACTTCTGTTTCTGTTTCTTCAGGGACAACTACTCGAAAGATATAATCTTCCATACGCATACTTTGTGCACGTGATTCTAAGTTTGCTTTTACTTTGTTTTCATAGCCGGAATAAGTATGTAATACATACCATTGTTTTTCAAAAGATTCCATTTTCGCCATCGGCTCCTCGTCCTAAAATAAAAAAACCTCAGCATTCCCAAGGTTTTTTCTCTCAAATAGTATAACATGCTTTTTTAGAATTGGCTACTAGCGAATGATCAAATTGATCAGTGCTTGGATCGCTGTATCCATGATGAAAAACATCAAAGCGAAAATAATCGATGTTTCGATTACAACTAGCGAATCATGGCGCAATTGTTTTTTTGAAGGCCATGTAACAAGTTTCATTTCTTCTTTTACACTGCGTAAAAAACTCAATCGATTCTCCCCCTAGTTTATTAATTATTTTGTTTCTTTATGTATCGTATACTGATTACAATGTTTACAAAACTTATTGATCTCTAAACGCTCCCCGCGTTTGCCTTCACTCACTGATTTCGTATAATTTCTCGAACCACAGACTGTACAGGCCAGAGCCGCTTTTTTTGCTGCCATAGCGATCTACTCCTAATTCTTATTAATAATTTTTTATCAAGTTATCTGACATTTTTGTGGTGTATTATCCTTTGTTACTGCATAGTACAATGCTAACAGTTCCGATGCTTAAAAAAGCACAGTCATTGTCCCCACAAAGTTACAGACTAACAGTATCATCTATCCTTTTTTCTGTCAATCATCGATTAACCATTCTTTATTCGATGGAATAGATAACAGATTAGACTTATTGCCAAAATAAATTTCTTTCTCAGGTAGAATATGATAGTATGATGAAAGAATGAATAGCTTTATTGGAGGGTTATTGGATGTTACTAAAAAGTCTCGTTTACCCCAAAGAGAATTTGACAACGATCAATGAATCAACAACATTACAAGAGGCGCTGGACATTTTAGAAGGCACTGGCTTTCGTTGTGTCCCAATCCTGGATGAAAGCGATCAAATTTTCCGAGGCAATATTTACAAGATGCATATTTATCGGCACAAAGCAAATGGCGGCGACATGAATCTGCCTGTCACTCATTTACTTAAAAATGCAACAAAATTTATTTCATTGGATACTTCTTTTTTCAAGATTTTTTTCACGATCAAAGAGTTGCCATATATTACTGTTCTAGATGAAGATCATCACTTTTATGGCATTCTGACCCACAGCACTTTACTAAGTATGCTGTCACAATCTTGGAATATCCAAACTGGTAGCTATGTATTGACAATCGTATCAGCTGGAAAACGCGGCGACTTGGCGGCAATGGCCAAGATTATCTCTAAATTCACGCCTATCGCAAGTTGTATTACTTTAGATGTCGGCCAAGATTTTAAAGGACGACGGACATTATTCACCTTACCTGCAGGTGTAGATGAAAATAAATTGAATCAAATCATCGATTATCTTGAACGGAAACACTTTGAGATTCAAGAAGTAGAATCTTTGACAATGCATGATTAATCTTAAAATGGCAATCCTAAAATTAGGATCGCCATTTTTTATATTTGTTTTGCAAAATGTAAGCGCGTATTTAAATAATACATGATCGGCGCTGAGATTGTCATAATGATTGCTTCACTTAATGCTGTCCAACCATACGTTGGCCAAAATGGCAATTGAGCAGTTAGATTCAACATCCACGCGATCAAAAACATACTTGCGCTAAAAAATACGACATTCAAGACTAAACGAATTTTGGTATTTTTCACGATAGTTTGTAACAACGCCGTCAAAGATAAGGCTACAAGCGTTTGGCCACCGCCAAAGACGACATCCAGCCATCCCATACCAAAGATTGCATTATAGACAACAACACCACCAAAGATTCCCCATAGGTATCTTCGATTAAAAACGACTAAATGATTCAAACTTTCTGAAATACGAAATTGGATTGCTCCAGAAGCTACCGGCGATACTAGGATTGTCAAAGCTAAATAAAGTGCCATGATAATTCCATTTGTCACTACGAGAGTAACTCGATTTCTCTCCACCATATTCATAATTATTCCTTCTTTCTCCGAGTTTTTTTAAAGCGGGATGGTTGATGAACCGCTGGAAATCTTTTACAGCATACGTTGTTTTAAGAATCAAGTCAACTCCTTGATTATGTTTTTAAGTGTAGCAAAATTGAAATGCGCCAACATTAAATGCTACAATTGCTTTACTTTAAGGAAGGACAGGCGATGGCTATGCTAGGTATCGACAATGAATTAGAACAACTCTATCAACATGCACAACAAGATGGTGAGGCAGTCATTAAGGGGCAATGGACTGCTGGAAATTACGGTTGTTGCAGCACTCGAGCTCCTTTAGTCGAAAAATATAAAATCACAAGTAATGATGCCCATACGGCACTTTATTTATGGGGCAACTTAGTGGTACAAATAGATCGTAAAAAGCAGGCTCCAATCCTCAATAAGGAATTTGAAGCAACCAACTACGAGAAAAAAATCATTAACTGGTTCATCCAAACCGCAGTTGATGGTCTTGCTTAAACGGTAAATTTTATATGAGCCTATAAGTCAAAAGAGGACTAGTTGTGATCTTGATTTAATCCTATCGTAAAAAAATGGTTCATTCTTCTACAGTTCCTCTCCCTACTCTGTTATAATCATTTTTTGAAAGGATCGAGGACATGAAGTTTCATTATCATATTTTAATTAATCCCGCAGCCGGCAGCGGCAATGCGGCGAAAACAGCAGAAAAGATTATCCAATTATTGGATGACGGTGATTATACATATACACCTTATTACACGAAAAGACCAGGTGATGAACGCGCGATTGTTGAACGGATCGTTGATTTATTGAGTTCTTGGTCAGAAACTAGCGAAGAAGAACATCTTGATCGTTCCTTCCATTTACTAGTAGTCATTGGTGGTGACGGCACTTTGCATGAAGTCGTCAACCAGTTTTACACTCTGGATCGGCAACTGCCTGTCAGTTATATCCCAGCTGGTTCAGGAAATGATTTTGCTCGCGGAATCGGTCTATCTCGTGAACCAGAGAAAGCTTTCGAACAAATCACTTCGGCGGTAAGACCTCAACCGATTAATACATTTCATTACGAAGAAAAGATTCAAGAAGAACAAGGAATTATTTTAAACAATGTCGGTATTGGCTTGGATGCGTTAATTGTTGCGACTACCAATGCCTCTACGTCAAAAAAACTTTTAAACAAGTATCATCTAGGATCGGCTTCTTATGCTTTGTACTTGATAAAAGCAATCTTTACACAAAAAACATTTCCGATTCTCGTTGAGTTGAATGGTCAATCATTAAGTTTTGAACGGACGTTTTTATGTACTACCACAAATATCCCTTATTTCGGTGGCGGGATAGCAATCGCACCAATGGCAGATCCTAAAAAAGACATGATTGATCTAGTAGTTGTAGAAAAGCCCAATTTACTGGCAATCTTACGTTTCTTGCTCCAACTAGTACGAAAAAAACATACGCAAAATAAACACTACAAACACTACACTAGCTCTCGGATTCGGATCGTTTCGGTTGTCCCTCAACATGGTCAAGCAGACGGCGAAGCGATGGGAGAACGCTCTTTTGATATGAACTTTTCCACCGCAACACAATATATCTGGTATGCTGATAAAAGGACTGAAAAATAGATCGTTTGATTTATTTTCAGTCCTTTTTGATTGTCTAGTCAATTTTTCCAAACAACTAGCACTTTATTACTTTAGATGACTCGATTCACTTATTACATAAACATCATCGGCGTCACATTTTCCATCCCAATCATAGGATCTACTGTTTGTGATGCGATTAATTTTGGAGTCAAAATAGTCGGTTCATTTATTTTTGATTGCTGCTCTTCTTTTGATGACTTAAATGGTTCTTTTTTTGGCGGAACTGGAGCATCTGCTGTTTCTTTTGATGTGATACGTTCGATCAAAGTCGTCTTTCGAACCGCTGATTTTCGGCTCACGCATGCTTGAAAGGCTTCTTCTTCACCTAGTAAGATCAACAGGTCTTTGCTTCTGGTCACTGCAGTGTAAAGCAAGTTACGCTGAAGCATCCGTGAATATTGTTTGACCATCGGCAGTAAGACCATTTTAAACTCGCTACCTTGGGATTTATGGATTGAACAGCAATAAGAGAGTTTGATCTTGTTCCATTCAGAACGCTTATAACTAACCTCATTGCTATCAAATTGGATAACCAGTTCGTCTACTTTGTCTTCTGATTCTTTTGCAGGTATAATGCCGACAATCATTCCCATGTCTCCATTAAAAACATTTAATTCTGGATTATTAACTAATTGCAAGACTTTGTCGCCAATGCGATAGACAACATCGTTCCACTGAACTTCTTTTTTTTGCCCATCATTAGGATTAAAAATCTCTTGCATCATCTTATTGATTGCGTCAATTCCCGCTGGCCCACGATACATGGGCGCCAATACTTGGACATCTTGTGCTGTATACCCTTTTTTCTTGGCACGTTCAACAATCTGCTTGACAACTTCTTCCATTTGAAATGCATGACATGAAATAAAAGAACGATCCTGTTGATTTTTGCGAAAATCATTTGGCAATTTACCTTCTTTAATATCATGAGCTAGTGGAATAATCGAAGAGCCGTCACCTTGTCGATAAATATCCGTTAGTTCCATTTTAGGGATGTCATCGATCTGCAATAAATCGTGAAAAACTTGACCTGGGCCAACAGAAGGCAGCTGATCTTTGTCCCCAACAAAAATGACTTGCATATTATCAGGGATTGCTTTTAACAAAGTATTGGCTAGCCACGTGTCTACCATTGACATCTCGTCGACAATCAGTAGACCGCCATCTAATTCTTTAGCTTCAATGTCTGGCGTATCATCATTAGCATTTAATCCTAACAAGCGATGGATCGTACTAGCTGGTAATCCTGTTGTTTCATTCATTCGCTTTGCAGCCCGTCCTGTCGGTGCTGCTAGCAAAATTGGAAAGATTGCATTCGTATAATCTTTTGGATCTAAAGACAGTCCATTTAACTCAGCAAACATTTTGACGATTCCATTGATCACCGTAGTTTTTCCTGTTCCCGGACCACCGGTTAAAATAAATAGCGGTGAACGGATTGCTTCTTTGATTGCTTGGTCTTGCGAATCGCCATAAGTAATCTGTAGTTGCTTTTCAATCATGCGTAATTTTTTATCGATTGTCTTCTGAGGATAGTCTATCTCTTTTTTCCGAGCCAACAAACGTTCAATCGAAGAAGCAATACCCCACTCACTATAAAATAAAGTATTTTCATAAATTTTCGTTGCTTCTTGTTGGATTTTTTCTTCTTCAACCAATTGAATGATCATACTCGCAATCTGATCCGGAGCAATCTCAACCGGACGAGTCGTCTCTAGCAATTGCAAGACTTCAGTCAACAACTGTTGGGCTTCGACATACGTATCCCCACTTTGATTGGCATCTTCATTCACTTGATGAAAAATTGCTGCTCGGATACGTTGCGGACTATCTGCTGCGATACCTAATTGTTCAGCTAAACTATCTGCCTTTTTAAACCCGATTCCTTCAATGTCTTCTACTAATTGATAAGGATTTTCTGCAATGACTTCTAACGCTTCATTTCGATATGTTTGAAATATTGCAAAAGAAAGTTGACTACCAAAACCATAGCGGCTCAAGCCAACGATGATTTGTTCCATCCCATGATTTTGACGAATAGTATCCACGATAACTTTTTGTTTTTTGCTATTCAAATTGGGAACTTTGGCTAGTACAGCTGGATTTTCCATAATTTGATCGATAGCTTCTTCACCTAAGACTTCGATGATTTTTTCAGCCGTTTTTTTACCGATACCAGGAAATTTCTCGCTAGCTAGATAATTGATCAAACCATTTGCTGAAGTCGGATGCGCTTGTTCATAACTTTCCACTAAAAATTGTTTGCCGTAGCGAGGGTGTTCTACAAAATGTCCAAAAAAACGATAATCTTCGTCTTCTTGCATGTCACCAAAACTACCAGTGACCACGATCTCCTGTTCAAGATAATCACTATTGGTCTCGCTGACTTTGATCAGCATGACTTTATAAAAATTACTAGGATTTTGAAAAAAGATCGCTTTTAAGGTCCCCACAATATATAACTGTTCCTCTGACATTTTGCTCCTCCCTTCTAAAAATTCGAACATTTAGTGATTGACGATTTACTATTATCACAATAACGAATCAGGTTTTGAACCGATTCCTTCTAAAAAGCTGACATCGTTCCAACGGATTAGTTCATACGGCGGCTTGCTGCTCGTTGCTTCTAAAATCGTTAGACTATTATTAAATAAACCGCCCATAGCTCGTAATTCACTCAGTGGTTTTCCAATTAATGCTTGAACAGCCGCCGTCAACGCTGCACCATGGCCAACAAAAAGTAACGGACCTTCTTGAGATTCCTCAACTGCTTTTTCTACTAGGTCATTAATCCGTTTCAACATGTCTTCGATTTTTTCACCATCGAAAGGAGTGGGATCGTATAGATCTAAATGATGGCGTAAATTCACCATGTCTTCAGGGTAACGTTCCATGATTGCTGGGATTAACTGTCCTTCTAATTTTCCTAACCCAAGTTCTCGTAAATCTTCTGAACGAACGATTTCAGTTGGTCGGGTTAATTGTTTGTTAATACCTTCTGCTGTTAGATATGCTCGCTTTAAACTGCTCGTATAGATTTTTTCAAAAGGAATTTCTTTTAACTCTGTGCCTAAAGCTTTGATTGCTGCTTTACTTTCCGGCAGTAATGGGGAATCTCCCATCATACCTTGGAAACGTTTTTCTTGATTCCAGCGCGTCTTGCCATGACGAGTAAAATAAAGTTTCATAAAATTTCTCTCCAAATCCTTTGATTTAGTCTAACTTATCGTGTTCGTAATGATGCGTCAATTCTAAATTGGGAAACGATTGCTGCCGTAAAGCTTCATAAACTACTAAAGCGACGGTGTTGGAAAGATTCAGTGAACGAACATGCTCATCATTCATCGGAATGCGCAGACATTTTTCCGTATTTTTACGCATAAATTCTTCAGGCAATCCAGTCGTTTCTTTCCCAAACATAAAGAAATGATCTCCCATTGTATAATCTATTTCTGTATAGGTCCCATTGGCAAATTTTGTGATTAAATGTAATGGACGATCACCCAGATAGTCTAAAAACGCAGCGAGATCTTTATGATAAGTGATATCTACGTCGTTCCAATAATCAAGACCTGCTCGTTTCAAATGTTTATCGTCTGTAGAAAAACCTAGAGGTTCGATCAAATGCAACGGCGAGTTGGTAGCTGCGCATGTTCGGGCGATATTGCCCGTATTGGCAGGGATTTGTGGTTCAAATAATACGATATGGTTTGTCATGGTAGTTCCCTCGATTTTATTTAAGATTTATTTTCATAAAAACTGATTTTGAACAAAAAAAAACGTACCAACTCGGTGTCCAGCACGGCGAGTCACTACGTTAGTGAAGCACTTTTCACTAACTTTTATCAGAACAGGAACCTGATAAAAACCAATGAAAAACAACTTGATAGTACTATAACATCACGAAGTAACAAATGCAACCTTCTGTTTTCATGAATTTCAATGAAAGCGATTACTCTAATGTCCTTTTAATATTTCTATATCAATTGTTATTTTCTTCAAAGGATCTTCAGCTAAACGTGCTTTTATCTCAGGTGATACTTGCCATTCTAGCGGTGACATCTCTAAAAGATCCAAGCGATTTTCCACTGGGATGTCAAATTCATAAGTCACTCGTTCCCGCTGATCAATCGTAAGTTCTTCTTCAAATCGTTGGATGACCGCCTCATTAGAATATGTTTCACCATCTGGATGATACACTGCGCGTAACTCCTTTAAGTACCCAGATTGTGGGACGACTTTGATTACACACCCTTCTGGTTTCATTACTCGTTTGAATTCACGATAATGTGACGGTGAAAAAATATTTAAGATTGTATCAAAAGAGTGGTCAGCAAACGGCAGATTGGTCAAGTCAGCAACACACCAAAAAGCTTCAATCGGCTGATTGCTGGCTAAGTAGATTCCTTCTTTAGCGATGTCAAAACCAATCGTTACAGGATTTTGTATGAACTGAGTAATTTGTTGCAAGAAACTACCTTCACCACAGCCTACATCTAATACGTTCCCTGTTTGGATTAATTGAGAAATTTTTTCGATGACTGGTCGATACATCCCTGAACGGATCATTCGTCCACGGGGGGCAAACATATGATTGTCATATTCGGTCTTGATTTGATGATCCAAAAAATATAGTGTGCCTTTTTGGGCCAAATCAAAGCGATGACCGTTCATACAGACTAAACTTTTTTCTCGTTGCATCATTTCGCGATGACATTTGGGGCAGATAAACAGCTCATGCTGTTTTGCTAAAAACAACGCACTCCGCTCAATTTTTTTAAGCATTTTTTCACTTCCTTTTTGCTGACTATCATAGCATAGTTCTGCTATTCCTACTATCACTGAGATATGCTAAACTAAAGATAAGGTACTACTTAAAATCTAGCAGAAACGGTTTTTGTCAAAGTTGGCTTTTTTCTAACAAAAACCTCTTTTCTTCAATTAGTATTTTTGTTGGCAGTGGCCTTATAAGTTATTTGATCAAAACTATTTTGAGCATCTTTTCATAAACTGGAGGACGAACCCTTGATTAAAGAATTTTGTGCTGAAAACTATACAGATATTTCAAAAGCAATCCAAGCTGGTGCTGGTCGGATTGAATTGTGTGATAACTTAGCCGTTGGTGGAACAACACCTAGTTTAGGCGTAATCGAAGAAACGTTGGCTTTGGCAGGTGAGAAACATATCCCTGTTATGACTATGATCCGGCCACGTAGCGGTGATTTTGTCTACAATGACATGGAATTAAAAATCATGGAAAATGATTTGATTCATGCTAAAAATGCTGGGACTGACGGCGTTGTTTTTGGTTGTTTGACCAAAGAAAATGAAGTTGATGAAGAAGCGCTAGAAATGTTACTAGGCAATAGCGCAGGCTTGATGACGACTTTCCATATGGCCTTTGATAAACTTACTAAAAAAGAACAGTTCAAAACCATTGATTGGTTTGCTCAACTCGGGATTGATCGTATCTTAACCCATGGCGGACCAGCATCGACTACAATCGATGAAAATCTTCCTCATCTAAAAGAATTGGTGGACTATGCAGCCGGCCGAATCATCATCTTACCTGGTGGAGGAATCACCGCAAACAACGCGGAGGAAATCGCAGCAATTTTAGGAGTAAATGAACTTCACGGCACAAAAATTGTTGCTGAATAACAAGCTTGATTAAGCTACAGTGAAAGGGTCGTGACTATTGTGTCACGACCCTTATTTTTTTCGTTTATTGATAAATTTTTCAATCCGAACAAGCCAAGTATTTCTTTTAAATCGCCACCGTACTGGATAGCGTCCTGTTAAATAATCCCTGATTTGACGATGTCGATCAGGAAAAATATTCAACGGTAGATTATGGATATCAAAAAAATTAAATGCCGCATAATCTTGCGATTCCATCGGGCTTTGCGAGACTGTTTCTTGTACTTTATAAACATACGTGATCTCTTCGTGATACTCTTTTGTATAAATACCGATTAAATCCTCGACTGTACTCTCAAAAGAAAGCATTTCTTTGATTAAACGCCGCATTCCATCACGTTCTTTTTCATTTGAAAGAAGGTCGCCTCCAGGTAAATCCCAAATAGGCATTCCTGGTCGCCGAACTAATAAGATCAACCCATTACGGATAATAATGGCATAAGCTTTTTTCAAAATTTTTCACTACTTTCAGCATATGTCTTTTTCATTCATCAATTAATGTCCAATAAAACGTTCCATAAAGAGACTAGCGATATTGAAATAAATCAATACACTGGTAAGATCACTCAAGGTGGTGATAAACGGCCCGCTGGCAACTGCTGGATCAAAGCCCAAACGTTCCATCACCATCGGAATCCAGCTGCCGGCTAAAGTTGCCACCGTAATAGCGGCCATCATCGCTGCTCCGATGACGAAACCTAAAACAAAATTATGTTTCCAAATACCGACAATGACAAAGATTGTTATTCCTGTCACTAAACCAGTGACTAATCCTGTTAAGATTTCTCCTAGAACCAACTTGCCAAAATTTTTTTCATTGTCATCTGAAATCGCTAAACGCCGCACTGCGACCGCCAAAGATTGGGTTCCTGCATTTCCGGCAGTCCCTGTAATCAGTGAAATAAAAACGGCTAAAATACTTGCTTTACTGACAAGCGCTTCATAATGGTTGATTAACGTCGCTGTGGTCATCCCTAAAAACAGCAAAGTAATCAGCCAAGGCAATCTTCTTGAAGCTGCCTTGACAGGATTCTCATCAACTTCATCCACATTGACACCGGCCAAACCAGAGTAGTCACTTGCTGCTTCATCATCAATTACGTCAATGATATCATCGACAGTTACGATTCCCAATAAATGATCTTCATAGTCTGTTACCGGCAAGGCAAGGAAATCATAATCACGAAATGTTTGTGCAACATCTTCTTGATCATCTCCAACATGAACTGAAATGACCCGTTCACTCATTATTTCCGAGACCATCGCATCATCTTCATTGATGATCAAATCACGCAAAGAGATGACCCCGACTAATTGATTGTCATCATTTACTACATACGTATAATAAATAGTTTCCGCAATTTGAGCTTCTTTTTTTAAGACGTACATGGCAGAGCGGACGGTTTGATTGGCAACAATCGAGACAAACTCTGTTGTCATCAAAGAGCCCGCCGTATCGTCTTCATAATGAAGCAAATCACGGATTTCATTGGCATGCTCAGAATCCATCAAACTCAAATATTTTGCCACTGGTTTTTTATCTAGTTCATTTAACAAATCCACTGCATTATCCGTATACATCTCAGACAACATGTCCGCGGCATATTGTGGGCGCATCTCATTTAAATATTCATCCACATAGTCGTCGTCTTCTTCAATCACATCAAACATGTCCGCCAATTCTTTAGGCGATAAATACGAATACATCAGTTGTCGTTCTTTTTGATTTAGAGATTGATAAAATTGTCCTTGATCATAAAAATGCATTTCCAAAAAATGATCACGAAATGACTGCAGTTCGTTCTGATCTAGTTCCTCCCGTAATTGTTGGAAATGTCTTTCTAGCTCTTCTTGGTTCTCATCCATCAATCTCACCTCACTCGTTTTAATCAATTATTTTGCGTACAAAACACTTTGTTTTACAAAGTTTTTAAAATAAATTTTTTTATAATGTATCTGCAATTTCTTTCATATCCGCAGCCAAGGGTAGTTTAAATGACAACTCTTCTCCAGTGAAAGGATGTGGGAATGTCAGCGAATAGCAATGCAACGCTTGGCGTTCGATTCCTAGATTCATCGCGCCGTCATAAAGATCATCACCTAACAAAGGACAACCGATTGCTGAAAAATGTACCCGAATCTGATGAGTGCGACCCGTGTGTAATTGGACATCGACTAAAGCACAAATCAGATTACGTTTTTCTAACCAATATTCAGTCTCAGCTTGTTGACCAGTTTCAACTATTTGGCGTTTCAGTAAAGAAGATAAGTCTCGACCAATCGGCAGGGAAATATTCCCGTGCTGCTGCAACGTTTCGACATCACCAGCTACGAGTGCTTGATATTTTTTGATAAATTGCTTTTTTTGCAAGCTTTGATCTAGCTTCGCATGAGCAAAACCATGTTTAGCAAACAGCATCAGACCAGAAGTATCGCGATCCAAACGGGTCACGACATGGACAACTTGATTCGGATACTCTTGTGCTACATAATAGGCTTTGACACGGTTAGCCATCGTTCCACGCGGATGATATTGTGCCGGGATAGAGGCAATTCCCGCTGGTTTATTAATCACTAATACATGTTTATCTTCAAACACGATTTCGATAGGAACATTATCTGCTAACAATGTTTCATGCGCCTCTTCGTCTGGAATCACAACAGTTACAATATCATGGGCATTTAAAGAAAACAAGACGTTTTGTTCCGTCCCATTTACTAAAATCTTCCCACCATGAAATTTAATTTTAGCGAGTAATTTTTTTGAGATGCCTTGACGTTTTAAAAAGGTTCGTACGAGCAGCTGATCCTGCTCTTGATAAGTCCATTTGAATTCCACAAAAGTTAATCCTCTCGAATAAAGGCATCTTTTACCCGATACCAAAAATGCATATGCCGATATGACGCAAAATGAATCCGTTCGTCGGCAATTTTATATTTGATCGATGTAATATCTTTTCGAATAATATCAAGTTGATCGATCGTAATCAAATGTTCCTCATTACTTTTTAAGCGAACATCAATCCATTCATGAGGACCAATAATACTTGGTGAACCCAATGTTCGGAAAACACGATTATTCAAAGAAGCAATCTCTGCTAACTGCATCGCATTGATGCTTGGATGTACTACCGCACCACCAACACTTTTATTATACGCGGTTGACCCTGTTGGTGTGGAAATCGCTAGACCATCTCCACGAAAACGTTCGAACAATTCTTCTTTAATATAAACATCTGCTACCATTGTACGACTGCCTTTACGGATAGTCGATTCATTCAATGCTAAAAAATGTCTCTTTTCTCCATCTCTTGTAGTCAAGACAACATCTAAAAGTGGATAGCTGACACTTTTTCCTTGCTCCTCACTCAAGCTATTGACTAGTTCAGATAACTCATAATCCCGCCAATCAGTATAAAATCCTAAGTGGCCCGTATGAACTCCTAAAAAACGAACCTCATTCAATCGGTGATTGTATCGGTGAAATGCTGACAGCAATGTTCCATCTCCACCGATCGTGATTATTAGTTCTGGATCGCGGTCAACAATTGTTAAATCATCTTTTTCTGCTAGTAATTTTCGTAAACGTTGTAACACCCGAATTGATTTTTCTTCTTGATTATGGATGATTCCGATCCTTAGACTCATGCTGCCCCACTTCTTTCTTTGGTTCCTTACGATTGAACATATGTTGTGCTTCTTGAATCTCATCACGGATACTAGACATTTCTTCATCTAATTGATACGCTGCTTCAGCGGCTCGAAATAAACGTCTTTGGATGTCTTCAGGAATTTGTCCCTTATATTTATAATTCATTGAATGCTCGATCGTTGCCCAAAAGTTCATCGACAATGTTCGAATTTGGATTTCTGCTAAAAGTTTTTTCTCTCCTTCTAACATTTGAACGGGGTATTCGATCACCAAATGATATGAACGATACCCGCTGGCCTTTCGATTCGTGATGTAATCACGTTCTTGAATAATTTTCATATCGTTTCGTCGCCGTAAGATTTCCACGACTAAGGGAATATCCTCTACAAATTGACACATGATCCGCATCCCTGCCATATCAGACATCTCATCTTCCAAACGGTTCAATGGAATCCCGCGCAGACCAGCCTTATTGATAATACTTTCTACTGGTTTGACACGACCAGTCACAAATTCAATCGGGACATGGCCGCCACTCGTACGGTATTGTTTGCGTAATCCGCGTAATTTTATTTTTAATTCAGCTACTGCCAATTCATAAGGCGCAAGAAATGTATCCCAGTCTCTCTCCATTATATATCCCCCGCTTCTATTTCCATTCCTTACTTATCTTATCATAAACTTTCATTTCAATAGAAAAAAATGTCATATTTTTGTCTCTTAACAAATATTACAAAACGCTAACATTTTTATCGATTCAATTCTAATTGTTTGACTGTCTCCCTAGTTTTATGTGAGGATACCTAATATTAGAAGTTTTTAGAGATCAGGAGTAAAATAAGTTTGAGTAAAGAGATTGAAATCGAATTTAAAAGTATGCTGACAAACGATGAGTATCAACAATTGTTGCATCATTACGCAATCACTGATGATTCGTTTGTGGTCCAAACAAATCTCTATTTTGATACTGGAGATTTTCAACTAAAACAGCACGGAATGGGATTGAGAATTCGCCGTTTTTCTACCAAAGCCGAGGCAACTTTAAAGGTGCCTCAAACTATTGGGCTGTTAGAAATCACCGATACGCTTACCCTCACTGATGCCCAGCGAGCATTGCAAAAAGAGCAATTCCCTTCTGAGGCAACAGAGATTCACACAAAACTTCAAGATTTAGGCATTTCCTTGCATGAATTACATTTGATTGGAGAACTAACCACAAAAAGGTCTGAATTTTCGATTGCTGAAGGAAAACTTGCCTTGGATAAAAGCTGGTATGGTGATCACCATGATTTTGAACTAGAATTAGAAGTTTCTGATGCTGCTTATGTTGAAGTAAACTTCAAAGAATTTTTGAAAAAAATGCATCTGCCTTATCGTAAAACACAAAATAAAATTGTCCGTGCTGTAGCTGCACGACAGAGTCGGGATAAAAAACGGAGGGATTCCAATGATTGAGATTTATTTATTTGTTAATCCAATTGGAAAAAAATGTTTGTCGATCGAGCGAAGAATTATCGATTTGATTAAGACCTATGATATGAAGATCCAACTACGTTTAATCCCGATTATGAATCTACAAACAATTTCAGAATTTATGACCCGGCTTGGTGCCTCTGAAAAAGATATTCACTTGCGCACGGCATTATCACAAGAGATTCATTCAGCTGCATTAGATGTCAAAGCTGCACATCTTCAAGGAAAAAAACGTGGCCGCGACTTTTTAATCGAACTGCAAAAAGCAGTTGGCGAACAAAAACAGCCCTATTCAAAAAAACTAGCGATCCAACTTTTCACTAAAGTTGGCGGCGACTTAGAGATGTTCTTAGAAGATCGCCACTCAGACTTTGTCCAAGAGGCTTTCTTAACAGACCAGCAAATCGCTCATGAAATGAAAATCACCTCTCATCCATCGACAGTCATCTACAATTACAGTGAAGGATGTCATTCAGGGATTCTCATTGAAGGATGCGATACAATTCACCATATTTTAGATACATACAATACTAAAGAAGCCTTGATTGCTTTTTTAGAATCACAAACTCAAAATGCCGCAATCTGTCATTCTGAGTTTGATCATCCTTTATCACTTATTTAATAAAAATGCTAGGTATATACTTATCAAGCGATATAGTTTACAAAAAGAGCAGAAGGAATTCCTTCTGCTCTTTAATCTTTTAATCTTTTAATTTTTTAATGTCTCTACTAATTCCTCTAATTCATCTAAGCGACGAGCAAAAATTTCCATTGCATCTTCAATATAAGTTGGCTGTGTCATATCAACACCAGCTTTTTTCATCACTTCGATTGGATAATCACTACTACCTGATTTTAAGTAGTCTAAGTATTTTTCTAAGGCATCTGGTTCGCCTTCAACGATTTTTTTAGCCAACGCGCTCGCTGCTGAAAATCCCGTCGCATATTGATAGACATAATAATTATAATAAAAATGCGGGATCCTTGACCACTCGTCTTTGATCTCTTCATCATTTATTACGATCGGACCATAATATTTTGCATTTAATTCACTGTAGAACTCACTCAAGTGTTCACTTGTCAATGGCTTACCAGCAGCATCTTCTGTATGAATAAAATGTTCAAATTCTGCAAATTGTGTTTGACGGAAAATCGTTCCTTTAAAGCCATCCAAATAATGATTGATGATATACACTTGGACTTTAGGATCTTTTTCTGTTTCTAGTAAATAACTCGTCAAAAGATTCTCATTTGTAGTAGAGGCGATCTCAGCTAAGAAAATCGAATAATCCCCATAGACATATGGTTGGGTATGCCGAGTGAAATAACTGTGGACGCTGTGGCCCATCTCGTGAACTAAGGTGTAAAGTTCATCCAAACGATCATGCCAATTCAATAAAATATACGGTTGCGTGTCATAGGCACCAGAAGAATACGCACCACTGCGCTTTCCTTGATTTTCAACAACATCGATCCAACGTTCATCAAAAGCTTTTTTCACGACTTCCAAGTATTCCTCACCAAGTGGTTTCAAAGCGGCTAGAACTTTTTCTTGTGCTTCCTCGTAAGTAAATTTCATTGGTGCTTCTGCTAGAAGCGGTGTATATAGATCATACATATGAAGTTCTTCCACCCCGAGCAATTCTTTGCGCAACTCAACATAACGATGTAGCAGCGGTAGATATTGATTGACCACTAACGTCAATGTCTCGTAGACATCTTCTGGGATATGATTGCTGCTTAACGCAGCTTCACGAGCTGATTTGTAGCCTCGCACCTTCGCCTTGTAATTGTGTCCTTTGATGTGCGTACTTAATGTTGAAGCAAATGTATGACGAAATTGATGATAGACCTTATATAAAGCACTAAATGCTTGTTTACGAACAGTTCGATCCGTACTTTCTAATAATTGACCATAAACACCGTGGGTCAACTGAACCTCTTCGCCTGCTTCATTTTTCACGATTGGAAATATTAGATCGGCATTGTTCATGACAGAAAATGTATCTGCTGAACTTCCAAAAATCTCGCTAGCTCCTGCTAGTAAAGCTTCTTGTTCTGCGGGTAAAATATGTGCTCTTTCCGCAATAATCTGTTCAACAAAATGACGATATATTTCTAATTTAGGTTCTGTTTCAAAGAATTCTTTGATCTTTTGATCAGAAAGCTGCAGCATCTCTGGCTCGAACCAACTGACTGCTTCACTGACTTGCGCAATCAAACTGGATGCCCGCGCATAAAGTGCCTGATTGACTGTATCAGCAGTATCTTCATCATTTTTTAAATGGGCATAAACATAAATAACTTCTGCCTTACGATAAATATCCAAGATATATTCGATCGCTGTTAAAAATTCTCCAGCGCCTTTATTCAAACTGCCTTTGACCGTAGCAACTTCTTCTAATTCTTTTGACAAGTCTTGGAATTTTGCTTCAAATGCAGCATCATCTGCAAAGATTTTAGTTAAATCCCAAGTAAGTTCAACCGGTACTTCCTGGCGTTTGGGTAATTGTTTTGCTTCACTCATAAAAACACTCCTAATTCGTTTTTCAAGATGCTCGAACACATCACTTTGATACGGATACTTTCTCACATAACTACATATAATTATCCGTACCCTATTATTAATTCCAATCTTACCACAATTTGGCAAAAAGTATTTTTAAAAGCTTATCGGTTCGTTGAAACTTTAGCCTTTCTTTGACAAAAAAATTGCCTCAAGATATAGTCTTTCTAAAATTTCCTGCTGATCGATTTGATGGAAGATCCATTCTCTTTGGTTTTCAGTACGATAGTTCAAAAATTTTCGAAAAATGAGCGGAGCATTCTTGGCTTCTTTTTGAAACAAGTAACGAAATACTAAAAGATCTTCTTGATAAAAAAAATAATACCGACTAGGAAAATACAGCCAATCGGGTAAATACAAAAGATGCCATCGCTCTTGGTAAAAGTATTGTTGCAAGCGACGAATCTGTGGATGATTTTGAACTAATTTCATACTCAAAGTCTGTTTCCACTTATTTCTATTTTCGATAGTAGGAAAAAGTGGGAGCGGCCGTTCAAAAACGGTAGATTGAAAAATTTCCTGCAACGATTGCGTGTAGCTAGGCCAACAAATCTCACGGTAAATGAGCTGAGGCTCTTCACAAATATGATAGCGCAGACGAATTTGATTTTTTTCTAACAACCACAAATGAATCCCCTTTGCTTGATCAAAGGCACAAAATTGTCGCTGTAACTGAGTAAATCTGCCCGTTGTCCATAATTGTTCTCCTAGTAACCACCAATTTTGATACTCTTTTTGACGATAACCTGTCATTCGTTGAGCTAAACGCCGTCCATTTATCGCTGAACATTGAATTTCTACAGCTAATTTTCCAAAAAGCAAATCCGGTCGCTGATTTAAGTCAATCAAAGGGGCTTCCATTTTCCAACCGGTTTCAAAATGATTGCCCCATTTAAAGAAAAGTTGTTTCAATTGCAAATGCTCAAATGTCTCTCCTTCACTTAATCCAAGACACTTAGTGCTAGTCGCATGAGCAAAATGCGGGATCTTTATTTTTCCAGCTTTACGGATTACTAAGCTTCCGCAATCAGGACAAAAACAGCTTTTATTTGTAGTTTCAGCAGCGGAGACCATCTTCTTTTCTTCTGTATAAGCAAACAACATCTTCTTCACCTCAAAAAAAGATACGCAATTATTTGCCAAAAAAAAAAGATTGTGACTAAATAGCCACAATCCTTGAACACAAACCAGAAACTAATTTCTACTTATTTTAATCAACAGTCTTTAATTGAAATAAGAACGAGTCGTTTCGATCGCATCTTGTTTCATCAAAAGTTTCCCATACTCTTCCAACATCTCCGTCGATACGGTAGAATCTTGCGCATATTCTAAGATTTCTGCCGTAACATCAGAAAGTGCATGATCTCCAAAAGTTTCAGGATCAAAATAGACTTGTAAATAATATGTCTCATTTAGCAGATATAAATCACACCAGGCTTCATCTAAAAAGTGATAGCTTGCTAATTCGATCATATCCTCAAAACTCCCTAACTGAAAAACTCGCAAACGGTTGTTTTTTCCGTCTTCTTCCAGACTTTCAGAGTTAGCTAAAATTTGCTGGCGAATCAATTGATCAAAATCACTTGATTCAAACTCGGTAGAATCATTCATCTTGTTGAGATCTTCAGGTGTCAGATTTTTACTGATAAACAGTTCCAACCCATCATTTTTAGGAAGTACTTGGAAAGTAACTGCCTCGCTGCTTTTGAATTCATCTTCAATATCGACTTCTTCTAAGATACTATAAAAGAAAGATTCGATCTCACGATGATTTCCTAGTAAGTCTAAGAAAGTAATTCCGCGTTCAGCTAGATCTTCATTTTCAATAATCACTCGGATCGTATTCTCATTGATGTGTTCCATCTCCATTTTGGCACACCTCACTTTAAAGATAGATTATATGTTCATTGTAACTGATTCCGTTTAAAAGTAAAGAAAGCCGTTGGATTTTATTAAAATCTATAAACAAAAACATCCATCGAATACAATAAGTGCTATAAATCCTTTAAATCCTCTTTTGGACAGTTTTTCTACTCCTTGATTTTTTCATGGATAACTTCAAAACTATCCGAATCATTTTCTTAAAATACAGGAACAAAAAAATGCCCCGTGAAGTCGGGGCATTGCCTTTTTATAATCCAGCCATCAATTGGGCCTGACGTAATTCATATTGACGAACGTCACGTGGTAAGAATCGACGAATTTCATCTTCATTGAAACCAACTTGCAAACGTTTCTCATCTATCATAATCGGACGACGCAACAATCCAGGATTTTCTTTAACTAAATCCAATAATTCTTTTAGTGACAAATCATCTAAATCCATGTTCAACTTTTGGAAAACCTTTGAACGTGTTGAAATGATTTCTTCTGTTCCATCTTCAGTCATTTGTAAAATGGCTTTCAACTCATCAATATTTAATGGCTCAGAAAAGATATTACGTTCAACATAAGGAATCTCATGTTCCTGTAGCCAAGCACGTGCTTTCCGACATGATGTACAACTAGGGGAAGTATATAGCGTTAACATACATATCACTCCTTTTCTTGACTCTCAATTTTTGTAACAGGTGATGACGACTTCCTGCTATCTGTTTCTATTATACAAAAAAAAGGTAACAAAAAAAAGAGTTGGCTCGCTTTTTTTTTACAAATATTAACGTTATTTAATTTTTAGAAACCGAAGATATGCTGTCACGACACTCCTAATTTATCTAGATGAGAAAACAGTGATTCGACTCTCATTTAAAGATGTAATATAACACAGTTGGAAACTGTAGCATTTTTTATTTTATTTTCAATAAATTACTCATTTTTTTTTTAAAAAAATTTTTTTATCCCATCAAAAATAAACACTAATATTTTATAAAAACTAAAAATAGCTCGCTAAAAACTTTGTATAATCAGCTCTCTTTAGAATCATTTTAAAATGAAATAATACCTAAAATATCATAATTTGGATTAAAAAGTTATTTTATTTTATATTCCTAGATATTTTTCTGTACTAAATTTTTTGACAAATTTTTTTATTAGAAATAGATACAGTTTTCAAATCACCAAAAAAACTAAAAAAACTAGGGTGTTATAGAAAAAATTGAATCAAACTTTTTTACGTACTCTCCCTTGTTTCAATCATTATTTTTTTCTATAAGAATATTTTTGATTGGTTAGTTGTCATGTTTTTTTCATTCATTTGATCTCTGAATAACATAACACGAGCTATAATGATTTTCGATTTTTTCTTTTGATATCGTTGCAAGCAAGTTTTTTTGCTATAATAAATCTATTCAAAAATTAGGAGTGAGTCCATTGATTCAAGGAGTTGTATTCGATCTAGATGATACTTTGTATGAACAGCAAGCACCTTTCACAGCGGCAATTACTACCTTATTTCCATCCTTCCCACAAGAGAAACTAAAGGAATTGTTTATCAGCTTCCGTTATTACAGTGATCTGCATTACACAAAATCTATCACTGGTGAATGGTCTTTAGCTAAGATGCGGTATGAAAGAATTCGGCTGGCATTAGCTGATTTTGATTTTCTTCCAGCCGTTTCTGAATTGAATACCTTTCAAACAGCTTATGATCATGCATTACAATCAATCACATTGCCAGCAGAGATCGTGACTTCCTTAAAGTTTTTGAAACAAAAAGGCAAACTTGGAATTATTACCAACGGTCCTGTAAATCGGCAAACAGATAAAATCAATGCCTTAGGCTTAACCGATTGGATCGAGCAAGAAAATATTATCATCTCTGATGGTGTACAAATTCAAAAACCTGATCCGGCTATTTTTCATTTAATGGAAAATAAATTGAACTTAACTGCCGATTCACTTTTATACGTAGGTGACAGTTTTGACAATGATGTACAAGGCGCAAAAGCTGCTGGTTGGTCTGTTTGGTGGTTCAATCACCAAAAACGTGCGCGCTCAACTGCTCAAACAGCCATCTATGATGAAGAGATCACTAGTTTTGAAGACCTGGGTAAAGCATTGACCAATGAAAAAAGTTTGCAGCGCTAAGCACTGCAAACTTTTTTATTCGCCTAAACTCAAGATCATTCGGATATCTTCTTCAGTCAGTTTATTCGTTTGTTCTTCGTTGCCTTGGATAACTTTTTGGAATAATTCACGTTTTTCTTGTTGCAATTGGTTCATTCGTTCTTCAATCGTTCCTTCGGCAATCATTCGCCATACTTCAACGACTTTTTTCTGTCCGATTCGGTGTGCCCGACCAGCTGCTTGTTCTTCCACTGCGGGGTTCCACCATAGGTCATAAAGAATCACAGTATCTGCTCCCGTTAAATTCAACCCAGTTCCACCGGCTTTTAATGAAATCAAGAAAACATCTTTTTCGCCAACATTGAACGCATCGACCATTTTCAAACGATCAGAAACTTTTGTGCTTCCTCGCAAATAAAAACTCGAGATGCCATCTTCTGCAAATTCTTCTTCAATCAGTGAAAGCATACTAGTAAATTGCGAGAACAATAATACTCGACGGCCATTTTCTTTTGCTGCTTGAACCAAATCTTTTACTTGATCTAACTTTCCAGATCCGCCTTCATAACCTTCTATGAATAGGCGTGGATCATCACAGATTTGGCGCAATCGAGTAAGTCCAGCCAAAATACTTACCCGTTGTTTTCGGAACGTAGCCGAATCCATTTGATCGACTTCTTGGCGCATGCGTTTAAGATAAGCCAAGTACACCGTTTTTTGTTCATCTGTCAAACTACTCAACACATTTGATTCGATTCGTTCTGGCAATTCTTGTAAAACTGTATTTTTATCTCGCCGTAAAACAAAAGGCTGGATCATTTTTGCAATCTCTGAAACGGCTAATTGACGAAATCGGCCGATTGGCGGGAAAAATCCTGGCATGACCGTTTGGAACAATGACCATAATTCTTCTAAGTTATTCTCAATCGGGGTACCGCTTAATGCAAAACGATGAGGAATCGATAAATTACGTAAAGCACTCGATGTTTTTGTCGAAGCATTTTTTACCATCTGTGCTTCATCGAGAATCATATGCTGATATCCCATACTTTCATGCAGCGAGATATCTTGTCGTAAACTTGCATAAGAAGTAATCACGATTTCATCAGCCGCCTGAAGAAGCTGCTCTCGCTCACCACGATTGCCAGAAATAACGATTGAATTCAAACTTGGCGCAAATTTTTTGATTTCTGCTTGCCAGTTATAAACCAGACTTGCAGGTGTCACAATCAATGCTTTGATTGGACGTTGAGCTTTTTCGGCCAAAAGGAATGTGATGACTTGGATTGTTTTACCAAGTCCCATCTCATCAGCCAAGATTCCACCAAAACCATAATCGCTTAACATTTTCAACCAACGGAATCCTGCTGCTTGATAAGGGCGCAGTGTAGCCTGAAGATTATCTGGTAAAGTCACTTGATACTCTTCTGGATGCGTCAAATCTTGTACCATCGCAGTGAAACTTTCACTAAATTGTGCTTGAGGATTCTCTTTTAAGCGCTGTTCTAATGCGATTCCTTGACTTTTTGGCAAACGGATTAGCCCATCTTTTGCACTGATTTTTTCCCGCAACTGGCCAATCATCTCACTCGTTTGTTGAAAAGCTTCTGAATCAAACGACAATACTTCACCATTTTCTAAAGTATAAAAGCGATCTTTGCGTAATAGACTGTTTAAAACTTGGTCTATTTCGTTGTCATTGATTCCTGTGACATCAAATTTGATATCAAGCCAAGAGCCTTCTTGATCGACTTCAATCGTTGGTTGAAATTCGTCGCCATCTAAGAATAATTGACGCAATTTTTTCCCCATACGAACCTCAGCATATTTTCTAAACTCTTCCACTTCTACTTTGAAGAAATAGTAGAGATTATCTTTGACCGGTATTTTTTTCTCAAATCCAGTATCAATTTTTTGATAGCGATACGTTGCGAAAAGATCTAAAATGTCTTTTTCTTTTTTTCGATCACGTAAAATCTCAACATTATTTGGAAGCTTGGGTTGATGAGATTCATTGGTTGAAAAATAGGCATTTCCATAATGAAATTCTGCTTCTGCTTTGATCATGCCTTTGATTTTACGAAAAATCACGATCGCTCGCAACGGTTCTTCTTTCATGATTTCTGCAACATCTTCTGTGATGATGACTCGACCGATTTTTCTTAGATAAGGAAAGACTTCTGTAAATAAATGCGAAAGTTGTCGCTGTTCATAAGCAATCACTGGTTCTTTCAAGCGCTTCATCAATTGTTTCAATGTAATATATGTCTCTTGTTGTTCATGTGTCATTAAATAATAGGAATTTCCCACAAATCCTAAGAAATAATTACTGTAATAATTGGTGAAGCCATCTTCAATTGTAAGAGCAAAATCATTTTCCCCACGTTTGGCTAAGGTGAAAGAAACAGGCAATTCCTGACCCTCATGAACCTTGGAATAGGTTTTTTCACCTAATTTGACACTCAGTTGTCCTGTTTTTTCCATCGCTTCTAACAATTCTTGCATTCGATGAACAGGCAGCAACAAGTAGCGCTTATCTAATTTCCCTTTGACTTGCAGACCTGCTTTTCCCAACAACTGGTAAGTCTCACTGATACCAACCAAATCTTCGATCAAATCTCGACATTTGGGATCAAAGGCTCCTGCCTCAATTTGAAAACGGTATTGTTTATTGACGCTATAGGCCGAATCTGTTTGATAGGCATGTAAAAAATCATACAAATTTTTTACAATATAGCTTCGTTTGCTCAAATGACTGCCTATTCTTAAAGATACCGCTAAAACATCCAACTCGGGATGATAAGGATTTGTCGGGATTGCTTCTACCACAAACTCAACAAATAGCGCTTGCAATGGTTCGGCTTCTTTTTCTAAGCGTGAAAAACCTTGGTTCAATAAATCTGCAAAAGAAACACTGCTCTCCATTTTTTTTGGTAGTACTGTCTCCGGCTTGATGACCCGTGATAATCCCTTTTCTCGCAGATACAACTCAACTGCGACTGTATGTTTGCAATACCCGTGTTCTTCCCAATAAGGACAAGCACAAATATCATTTTCTTTTCCACTGCCGTCTAAATCAACCAGATAAAGTTCACTGCCTAAAACTTCACCATGCCAAACCCGGCGTGCAAAATCTGCTTCAACAGATAAAACTCTGCCCTCTTTTAAATAGGTTCTGCCGCGTTCAATCACTTTTTCTGGAATACTCCATCTCATTTACGTTTCACTCCATCCTTCTAGCTGATAACGAATACTACTACGACCCGTTCCGCTAGTCTCCACAATAATTTGTTGCGGAATACGTTCTTTTAATTCCCTTACATGACTGATAATCCCAATCATGCGTCCAGCATTCTCGATCCCTTCTAAAGCTTCCATCGCCATTTCCAATGCTTCTTCGTCTAATGAACCGAATCCTTCATCGATAAACAGTGTCTCGATTGCCACTCCACCGGCCTGATTTTGGATTACTTCTGCCAAACCTAAGGCCAAAGACAACGCAGCGATAAAACTTTCACCACCTGATAACGTATGACAACTACGGCTTGCACCAGCATTGTCATCGTAAACATTGATTTCTAATCCGGTATTGCCTTTAGAACGACCTGTTTCTTGTTTCAATTCAAAACGATAACGGCCTTTGGTCAGCTGATTTAGTTGCTGATTGGCACTTTGTAAAACCTCAGCTAAATACCATTGCAGTACATAACGTTCTAAACTGATTTTTTGTGGATTATCACCATTCATCGTCTGGTATAACTGAATCATCTGACTTAATTTATCGAGTTGTTCTTGGCTTTGTTCGTGGAGCGCTGTAATAGTGTCCACCAATTTATACTGTTGTTGCAGTTGATTTTCTTGTGCATAATACTGTTGCTGCAATTGAGTAACTGCTGCCTCACATTCCGCTAACTGCTGTTGGAAAAGCTCCACTTCTGGTTCTTGCTGATTTTCTATCTTCGTTTGCAACTGGTTATGACGATCGGTTAAAATCAAAAATTGCTGGTCAAATTCTGCAATTTCTTCTTCTATTACTAAAAGATCAACGGAAGGAGCTTCTAATCGTTCAAGTTCTAAGTTGGCTTCCGTAAGTTTTTTTGTCAATACATCCTGTTGTTTTTGTAACTGCTCAGTTGTTTCTTGCTGCTGAATTGCTAAAACTCGTTGCTGTTCTTGCAGGCGAATTTTCTGTTGTTCAATTTCTTTTGTAAGAAGCTGATGTGTCCGCAAAGATTCATGATATTCTTCCAACGCCTGAGTCAATTCTTGAATCCGCTTTTCTAACTGTGCTAATTGCCAATTTTCTGTCTGTTCTTTGATACTAGTCAGACGACCGATTAATAGTTGCTGCTCATCCTTTAATACCGTCAAATTCGTTTCAATCTCTTTTTTTTCGTTTTGATCTTTGGCAAGTTCTACTTCCAATGATTCCATTGCTTGTTTCGCATCGGCAATCTCAGCCAGGGCATCTGCCGTAGTTTTTTGGCAACTTGCAAGAAAGTCGCTGATTGTCGCTAATTCAGCGGCAATTTCCAACTGATAGGCTGGTTTGACCATAGCTTGCAGTTGAACCAGCTGTTGCGTAAATGTCTGCTGAGCAACTAGTCGCTCGTTTTGTGTTTGATCAAAGTTTTTCAGTGCGACTTCATAGCGAGTCTGCGTCTGCTCACGAATCAACTCTAATTGTTTAATACGGGCTTCTTGTGCTTCTAGCGCCGTTTGTAATTGTCGACCGTCAGCTAATGATTGGTCATGTCGTGCTGGTTCAGGGTGTTCTTTTGATCCACAGACAGGACAAGGCTCACCTGGTAACAGATCCATACTTAAACGCGCAATCTCGGCAGAAGCCCACTGACTTTTTTGCTTTTTATACTCAGCAGTTTCACTCGTCAATTGATTACTGATTCGACTTATTTGTTCAACTTGCTGAGCTAATTTAATCTGTTGATCTTCTTCAGCTTCTTGCTGATCAAAAATTTGTTTTTCTAATTCGTGTAATTGGGTAACTTTTTGTTGAAGCTGTAATTCCTGATAACGACGATCTTGCCACGTCTGTTCGGCTATTAGTTTTGTCGCCAATCTATGTTGGACTGTCTCTTGCTCTTTTATCTGGGCATTGATTTGAGTGAGCTTCGTTTGATAGTGTATTTGTTGCTCATGTAATTTGGTTTGTTGTTTCTCCAGTTCTACTTGTTGCTTAACTAACGGCAATAGCGACTGCAAACTTTGCAATTCTTTTTCCTGTTTCTGCCAATCGGAACGACTCTGCTCAAATTCAGCTTCTTGTTTTTGACAATCTGAATATTGCTGCGCTAGTTTTAGTAACTGATGTTGATTTTCTGCGGCTTCTTTTTGTTGTTGTGTTTGCCGTACACTTAGTTCTTGTATGCGTTCGTAAAGCGGTCGCAGCTGTTCAACTTTCTTTTCACAAGCCAACTGCTCTTTCTTTTTTTCTTGTTCTGGCAAGCATTCTTCCAATTGTCGAAGCTGCTGTTTTGTCTCTTTCAGTTGAAGAAACTGTTTAGCAAGCGCTTGTGCTTGTTGCAGCTGTTGGTATAAATTTTTTTGATCCAGTTGTTTTTTCGAAAGTATCGCTTTACTTGCTTGTAAAGCTTGTTCTTCTGCGACTAAATATGTCTGTGCATGTTTTAAGGACTCTTCAAAAGTAGCACCTTTTTCAGTCACTACTTGTTGAAATAGTTGGTCGATCCGCGTTGTTAAGTCGCTGACCGATTGTTCTAGCTCATTTTTTTGATCCTTCAAATATTCCGTGAAATTACGATAGACACTGGTTCCAAATAAACTACGTAAAACTGTCTCTTTTTCCGTACTGTTCGCATTTAAAAAAGTACGAAATTCCCCTTGCGGCAACATCACAATCTGACGAAATTGATCTTTTTGCAAATGTAATAGTTGATAAATCACTTCATTTACTGCATCTACTTTAGTATAAGCCTCAGCTTCTTGACCGGTATCATCAAAAATGCTCAACTGAACTTTTTGATTCTTAGTTGTTTCACCTTTCCCATTTTTCTTTGCTAAAGTTTGTTTCGGCCAACGCTCAATAGCATAATTTCTTCCTTGATGTTCAAAAAGAAATTGAACCCGCGTTTCTTCCGATGGTTCAGCAAAAGATGAACGGATTTCACTTGAGGAGCGAACACCTCCAGATGCATCTCCATATAAAGCGAATGTGATTGCATCAAAAATCGTCGTTTTTCCTGCTCCAGTTTTTCCACTAATCAAAAACAATGGTGCTTCTGACATTTTTTCAAAATCAACTTCTTCATGGAGAAAGGGACCAAAATTTTCCATGATGATTTTTTTAGGAAGCATCAGCGAACACCTCCTTTTTGCAAGATCTCATGCAGCCCCGTTTCGATCCAATTTTTTTGCTGCATAGTCAGATTGCTTTGGGAAACAGCTGTAAAAAAATCTTCTGTTAAAGCAATTGGTGATTTTTCTTTGATATTCTCGTCTTGCAACCGAGTCACAACCGTTGCCTCAAAGCCATTTGTCCGTTCAACTTGGATAATCCGCGGATAGACTTGACGCAGTTGATTCATTAAATTAGGAATGATTGCACGATCATCCAATAAAATCGATAAATAATCCTTTCGATTGATTGTTTCGTAAAAATCAGGATCTAACAACTCTGAAAAACTAGCCTGCAATTCCGTTAGCTCATGCAGCGGGGTCAATTCAAAAAAAGAAAAATCCTGTGTCTCTGTATCCACAATCCAGACCCCTTTTGCCTGATTTTTCTCTGATAAAGAATATTTTAAGGGGGAACCGCTATAACGTGCATTTGCGAGTTTCAACGCATCTTTTCCATGAAGGTGCCCCAACGCTACGTAATCAAAATCAGTCAATAGATCTCCATTGATTCCATCCAATCCACCAACTTCAATCTTTGTTTCAGATTCAGTCTTGCTGCTGCCAGCTACAAAAAAATGACTAATTAAAATGTGATTTTTATTTGGGGCAAAATTTTCCTGTATTTTTTTAATCACTTTAGGCATAGCCGCTTGAATTGTTCGCAAATCGGGATCTTCAAAATAGATACGAGCATCTACTGGTTCAAAATATGGTAATAAAAAAAATTGTGTATCTTCCAATTCTATTGGAACAAAAGCATCTTCTAAACGCGTACGAAGATAAAAATTGGTTTGGTTAAACCACGGCGCTCCCGTAGCTAAACGAGTCGCACTATCATGGTTGCCTGAAATCACTAGTAAAGGAAAACCTTCTGTGAGGTTCCATTTGGCAATTGTTTGATTCAATAATCGTACACTATCTTCTGACGGCACCGAACGATCATAAAGATCTCCAGCGATCATGATCGCATCTACCGCCTCTGTTTTGGCAATTTTTAATATTTGGTCAAGAATGTATGCTTGATCTGACAATAAATCATAGCCATGAAGTTTTTTTCCGATATGCCAGTCAGCAGTATGTAAAACTTTCATCGATCCACCCTTTTCCTAATTAAGTTCTTCCCAAAAGTATACCATGATTTGCGCTTTTTTTCTGCCTAGCAAGTGAGTCATATAGCAAAAAAGTAGGCTGATTCGTGCATTTCATCCGATAAACAAAAAACATATACTTGGTGGATGTTTTTTTGCTAAATCTAATCTTGCTTTTGAATCACAAAAGTTCAAAAGAAAAAAAACGCTGAATCAATCAGCGTTTTTTTCTTTTGAACGATAGTTATAATCAGGATTGATCTCATGGTCCAATTGATCAAATGCCTGTTGCACCCGTTTTTCAACTTCTGCTAGACCATCTTTGTCCATTTTTTTGATATCAGAAATATCAATCGGCTCCCCAAAACGAACAATCACCGGTGTTCGTTTGAACAAATGTGAAAACTTCGTTGGTCCTTGATAAACCGAAGGAACGATTGGTTTTTTCGATAACCGTGAAATCAGTGTCATCCCGCCTTTTAATTCCGACGAATGGCGAGTCCCACTTGGAAACATGATCAAACTTTTATCTGTTTCTTTTAATAATTTGACTGGTCGTTTTACTACACTTGGTCCTGGTTTGTCGCGATCCACTGGAAAAGCGTTCAAATGGACTAAGATAAACCGCAGAATCGGATTTTTAAACAGTTCAGCCTTAGCTAAAAAACTGAATTGTTTCGGTGCTGCAGCCAAGGCGATATAGACCGGATCCCACCAAGTTCGGTGAGGTGCGACGAGAATATAATTTCCTTCGGGCAATTTTTCTTTGTTTTGATAGTGTGCATTGCCATTAATGATCGCTAAAAGGATGCGAACAATGGCTCGGATAAATTTAAAAAACATTTTTTCTTCCTTTCAGTTACCTAACTAAACGTAGTATAATACAACGGTATGATTTTTTTAAGGGGGCAAAAGAAATTGTTAAGAAAAGGTGAACGAATCGACCAACTTTATGCCGAGGATATTCAGATCATCCAAAGCTCAGAAGTCTTTTCCTTTTCCATTGATGCGGTCTTATTAGCAAACTTTCCACACATCCAAAAGCGCGGACAAATCATCGACCTTTGTGCCGGTAATGGTGCTGTCGGGCTTTTTTTAAGTCGCAAGACCTCCGCTAAAATCGATCAGATTGAATT
Source organism: Enterococcus dongliensis (assembly GCF_031927985.1). Classification (NCBI taxonomy): domain Bacteria; kingdom Bacillati; phylum Bacillota; class Bacilli; order Lactobacillales; family Enterococcaceae; genus Enterococcus; species Enterococcus dongliensis. The sequence continues at coordinate 196,600 of NZ_JARPZC010000002.1, read as the reverse complement.
GCAGCCGCGTCTTGCTGATATGGGTAAACGCAGTATCCAATTGAATCATTTAGAAAATCAGCTCACCATGCACGAGCTTGATTTAAAAGATACCTTTGATCACTTCAAAGCAGATTCAGCCGATCTAGTCGTTTGCAATCCACCTTATTTCAAGGAATCGCCGACTAGTAAAAAAAATCCCAATCTGCATTTGGCCATCGCTCGACACGAGATCCATGCAACATTGGAAGATGTCGTCAATGTAGCAGCAAAATTATTGAAAATGAATGGACGCTTTGCCTTGGTCCACCGGCCGGATCGCTTTTTAGAAATCATCGATTGCTTACGCGCCCATCGCATCGCACCAAAGCGAATTCAATTTGTTTATCCTAAACCAGGAAAAGAAGCGAACGTATTATTAATCGAAGGAATTAAAGACGGAAAAAATGAAGGATTGCGTTTTCTTCCTCCATTATATACTTATGATCAATCAGGAAACTACTCTTCCGCCTTACAGGAGATGCTTTATGGCGACTGAACACTTTTTTTATGTTTTACTCTGCAAAGACCATAGTTTTTATGGTGGTTATACTACCGATTTAACGCGACGGCTGACACAGCATAACGCAGGTACTGGCGCAAAATATACTCATCCCCAAAGTCGACGGCCACTTCAAATGATCCACGCGGAACGCTTTACTACACGCAGTGATGCACTAAAAGCCGAAGCTGCCTTTAAAAAACTGACACGCAAACAAAAAGAAATTTATTTACAAACCAATCAAATAAACAGTGTCCTTTCTGTATAAAAAATGAATGATCATCCTATCTCTTCAATAAATGTAATCGATAAACTTTCTTGTGAATATGTTTTTCTATTTTTAAAATGGATAATAAAGAAACCCAGTTACCTGTTCTCACAGGTAACTGGGTTTCTTTTAATTTTACCTTATCGAGCCTGATTATTGGCCCTTAAGCAGTTCTTTTGCAATCAAATGGCAATATTGAATAGATCCAGCATCATTTGGATGGACTTGGTCATCGTAGAACCAATCAATGTGATTATTACTAAAATCGTACCAGTCAATCAGATGTACATTTTTATATTGTTTTGCTGCAGCTGCTAAATTGGCATTGACATCGTTTTGCCAACGACGAGTAGGTACATGTGTATTGATAACAAAAACTTGACGTTTGCTTCCTAAAACATTCATGATTTGAGCAAAATCATCTTGGCTAAATGGTCCGTTTGTTCCAAGACTCAATAAAATTGTTTCATTCAATTCATCTTTGTCTTTTAAGGTTTGGAGTAATGCCGGACTATCGCTCAGCTGTCGGCCAACTTCACCATCAACTGTCATTTTAGGGAAGATCTCTGTCAGTCCTTTAGATCCAGCTAACAAAACAGAATCACCAAAAGCTGTGACTTTCATCTTTTTCGCTTTCGTCACTTCTCGATTATTTAGATTGTATTTGTCACCAATGCTTAGCGGTTTTTGAGAACTTTCCGTCATCTGTCCAGATTGATCCGTCTCTGCTGATTGACTGTCTGTTGTCTTTTTCTCCGCAGCCTGTTTATTTTGTTCAATTTGTTGTTGCAAGGCTTGTTGATCAGCATCGGCTTTATTCGTCGGGGCAATGATAACCCCAATCAAGGCAATCAATGTGATCAAACTCGAAAAGATAAAACCGATTTTTCTGCGGCTTTTGATTGGTGCCCAGAAAGATGTTTTCAAGGTAGCAAAAGTTTTCCGATAATCAAAAATACGTAAAGGTCGCTCCACATATCGATAAGAAAGCTCCGTAACAAAAAGGATCAAAATAATTTCCATCATTGTATGCAGCCATGTGTGATTAGCAACATTTATTTTCGCTTCATAAAAAATCATTACTGGGAATTGATACAAATAAATCCCATAACTGCGCTTACCAATCCAATCAAAGACTGGATTTGTCAGCCAACGATTCAAACTTGCCCCAGGATGAGCGGTGATAGCGACTAGTAAGACACTCAATAAACTCACTAAAAATATGCCGCCATAATAAACAAAAGATAAATCGTTTCGTAAAAACAGCAACGATACGAGCAATAACAGCAACGCACCTAAACCGATACCGTTTAATATCCGTTTAGCTTGTAAAGGAATCTGTCCTTTCAACCGTGTGCTGGGCCAAATAAATGCTAGTGCTCCACCTAATAAAATAGAGAACAATCGCGTATCAGTCCCATAATAAACACGTGTAGGGTCTTGTCCTGGAACGTATAGAACAGCCATCAAAATAGCAGAAAACAATGCTGCTCCAACAATACCAAGAAAGATTTTCCCTTTATTTTTTACCAATTTAATCAGTAAGACAAAAACAATCGGCCACAACAAGTAGTTTTGTGTTTCCACCGCCAGCGACCAGATATGTGTAAAAGGAGATTCTCCAGAAAATCGATCAAAATACGACATTCCGTGGTTGATTTGCCACCAGTTATTGACGTAAAGCAAACTGCTGATGACATTGCCTCTTAAATTATTCAAAAGATTTCGTTGAAACAAGGTTATGTAAGCTGATGCACCAATCAACATTGTGACCAGTGCCGGATATAGACGTTTCATTCGACGATAATAAAATTGTTTAATATCGATACGTCCAGTCTGATTCCATTCCTGCAACAGCAAATCGGTGATTAAATAACCTGAGACTACAAAAAAGACGGCAACCCCTAAGTACCCGCCCCGCATTTGGGTAGGCATTAAATGATATAAAATGACGCCGATTACTGCTAGGGAACGAATCCCATCAAACCCAGTAATATAGCGGCTATGCTTCAATCTATTTCCCATATTTTTCTTTTCCAACTTTACTATAGAATATCAAACTAACTATACGTATAAATTCAATAAACTGCAACAATTTCTTAATAAAAAAAGGATTTCCTAAAAATTTAACTTTTTGCTTGATAAGATCATTGAATGACTTAGAAAGAAAAAAGTTGGGAGAGCTCCCCAACTTTAATCCATTGACTCTTCATAAAAACGGCCCATGATCCGCACATTTTCTGAAATACTGACAAAGGCCGCCGGGTCATTTTCCCGCATGATCGTCTCTAATAACGGCAACTCAAAACGAGTCACAACAGTAAATAAGACCGTTTGTTTGTCGTGTTTGTACGCACCTTCGGCTTCATTGATGATAGTGATACCTCGCCGCATATGATCTTGAATCCCTGCAATCACCTTATCCGGACATTTGGTGACAATCATGACTTGCATCTTTCGCTGTTTGGTATACAGTGCATCAGTCAATTTTCCGCTCATAAAAATCGCCAAAGCCGAATAAAACATATACTGCCAGCTGAATAAAATTCCCGCCATAAACATGATCATCACATTGAAAATAATCGAGATCGAACCAACAGATTTTCCTGTTCGCTTACGGATCGTGATACTCAAAATATCTAGACCGCCAGAAGATAATCCATTTTTTAACGCAAATCCGATACCAACACCCATAATCGCTCCACCAAAAATCGCACAGATAATTGGGTCACTCGTCAATGTCGTTTCTGGAATGATGTGAATGAAAAAAGATGTTAAAAAAACCGTGATGAAAGTGAAGATTGTAAACTTATGACCAATCTTAAACCAAGCTAGGAAAAAAAGTGGTACATTGATCAAAAAAAGTGTGATTGATACAGGGACCGTAAAACCGATGACTCGATGAGACAAAGTCGTCAATATTTGGGCAAAGCCAGTTGCTCCACTAGAATAGATGTGTCCTGGTTGGTAAAAAAAGTTCACGGCAATCGCCGCTAAGAATGCATAAACAACTGCGACAGATAATCGGGTGGCATAATCATGGTGCGGCCATCCTTCTATCTTCTTTTTCATCATGTTATTCTCGCCTCATTTCAAAATTTCACTCACATTATACGTATTCCTATGAAAAAAAGAAAGCACCTACCATGATGGAAGGCGCTTCTCTTAGTATTTTCTTATTCTTCTACTTTTGTCACATCAATACTCAATTCATAAAGCTGCAATGGTGAGACCGTACTTGGTGCATCAGACATTGGATCAGCTGCTTTTCCGTTCTTAGGAAAGGCAATCACTTCACGAATATTGTCTTCGCCAGCTAACAACATTGCAAAACGATCCAATCCCAGAGCAATTCCGCCGATTGGAGGGAAGCCATAGTCCAAAGCCTCTAACAAGAAACCGAATTGTTCATTGGCACTTTCACGCGTAAAGCCTAATGTTTCAAAGACTTGTTCTTGTAATTCACGTGTATTGATACGTAATGAACCACCACCTAGTTCGTACCCATTCAAGACAATATCATAAGCTTGTGCATAAACTTTTTCAGGATGATCTTTTAAGTTTTCAATATCTTTTTCCATTGGCATCGTGAATGGATGGTGTGCAGAAACATAACGACCTAATTCTTGGTCGAATTCAAATTGTGGCCAGTCCACTACCCATAGGTAATCAAAACGATTTTCATCGATTAAACCAAGTTCTTTTCCGACTTTTGAGCGAACTGCACCTAGTGCTGTCACAGCTGTTAAGAATTGATCTGCCGCAAACATTAAGACATCGCCTGCCTCAGCATTGGTCGCTTGCTTCAACTCTTCGCTGACGCCGCCCATGAATTTTGCGATTGGTCCAGTCAATTCACCATTTTCATCTACTTTGATCCAAGCCAAACCTTTTGCACCAAATTGTCCGACAAATTGTCCTAAACGATCTAATTCTTTACGTGAGTATTTGTCTGCAGCTCCTTTAGCATTCAACGCTTTAACCACGCCGCCATTGTCTGAAGCCATCCGGAACACTTTGAAATCAGTTGCAGAAGCAATCTCCGTTACATCAATCAATTCCATTTCAAAACGCGTATCAGGTTTATCTGAGCCATAACGTTCCATCGCTTCATCCCAAGTGATTCGTGGGAATGGTAATGTAACTTCTACACCGCGAACGTCTTTCATCACTTGTGCGATCATCGCTTCGGTATATTCTTGGATTTCTTCTGCTGTTAAAAAGCTAGTCTCAATGTCGATTTGAGTAAATTCTGGTTGACGATCACCACGTAAATCTTCATCCCGGAAACAACGAACGATTTGATAATAGCGGTCAAATCCTGCTGTCATCAATAATTGTTTCAAAATTTGTGGTGATTGTGGCAATGCATAAAAATGACCTGCATGAACACGTGACGGTACTAGATAATCGCGGGCACCTTCTGGCGTAGATTTTGCCAAATAAGGTGTTTCGATGTCTAAGAAGTCATTGCTGTCCAAGAAACGACGGACTGATTGAGTCAAGCGATGACGCATCATTAGATTTTGTGTCATTTTTGGACGACGCAAATCCATGTAACGATATTTCAAACGAACTTCATCACTGATATTTTGTTCATCTTCAATTGAAAAAGGCGGTGTTTTTGCACTATTTAAAATAGTGATTTCTTCCCCTTTGACTTCAAAATCACCTGTTGTCATTTTTTTGTTGACAGAACCGGCATCGCGACGAATCACCGTTCCGGTAATCTCAACAACAAATTCACTACGGCATTGATCAGCGATTTCCCAAGCAGCTTTTGATTCTGCTGGATTGAAAACTACTTGGACAACTCCTTCGCGGTCCCGTAAATCGATAAAAATCAATCCACCTAGGTCACGACGTTTTTGTACCCACCCTTTTAATGTAACTTTTTGATCCAAATATTTATCGGACACGCGTCCGCAATAGACAGTACGTCTAGCCATTTCTTCCACTCCTTCATTTTTTATAACTATCCATCTTTTTCTTTTAGAAAATAGAATGACGTTCATCCCGTATAATAACTAATTTGTTTACGAAAATTCAATCGAAAACAGACATATATAAACTAAAAAGTAATGCACTATGATTTTAGTCAAATTTTGGTGTGACCATCTCATCATAAATCGCAGCAAAATCAGCGTATACTTCTGCCAGTGAGAAAGATTTTTCTTCCCGTGTTGCAGAATCTTTTACATTGATTACGCCTTTTGCTAATTCGTCTTCACCTAAGGTCAGGACGAGTTTAGCATTTTCTTTATCTGCTGTTTTAAATTGGGCCTTAGCTTTTCGTCCCATAAAGTCACGATCAGCAGAAAAACCGAAACTGCGAATTGCTTGAACTACTTTCAAGGTTTCCATATTCGTAGTCTCACCAAGACCAACGACATACGCATCTAGGCTGGCTGCATTGGGAATCATGACTTCTTCTTGTTCTAATGTCAAAAGAATGCGTTCAATTCCCATCGCAAATCCGATACCTGGTGTTTCTGGTCCGCCAAGTTCTTCAACTAATCCATCATAACGGCCGCCGCCGCAAATTGTTGTTTGAGCACCCATCCCTGGTGCATCACTCATAATTTCAAAAATCGTATGATTGTAATAATCCAGACCGCGCACCATTCGGTGATCAATTTCATAAGGGATTTCTAGATATTCCAATGTTTTAGTAACACCTTCAAAGTATTCTTTGGCATACTCACTTAAATAATCCAAAATACTTGGTGCTTTTGCAACGATTGGTTGATCTTTGCGATCTTTGCTATCTAAAACCCGTAATGGATTTTCATGCAACCGACGGCGAGAATCTTCACTTAGTGCTTCTTCATGTTCTTCAAGATAAGTGATCAACGCTGCACGATAGTTGGTCCGTGTTTCTTTATCTCCTAAAGAATTGATTACTAATCGCAGCTGATTGATCCCTAACTGTTTGAAGAAATCCATTGCCATTGCCATGACTTCTACATCAAGACTTGGGTTTTCACTGCCAAATGCTTCTACACCGATTTGATGAAATTGACGCAACCGACCTTTTTGCGGACGTTCATAACGAAACATCGGTCCAGTATAATAAACTTTGTAAGGTTTTTTGAATTCTGGTCCGAATAATTTATTTTCTACATAAGCTCGTACGATTGGCGCAGTGCCTTCTGGACGAAGGGTCACATGACGTTCCCCTTTATCATGAAAATCGTACATTTCTTTTGATACGATATCTGTTGTGTCCCCTACGCTACGAGCTATCACTTCGTAATGTTCAAAAATCGGCGTACGGATCTCTTGATATTGGTAGTCATTAAACACCAACCGCGCTGTTTCTTCAACAAACTGCCATTTTTCACTTTCTCCTGGTAAAATATCATTGGTCCCTTTTGGTCGCTGATAACTCATGGTTTGTCTCCTCTTCTTGATATCACAAAAAAAGCCCTTGTTCGATTGAACAAGGGCGAAAATTCTCGCGGTACCACCTATTTTTTAAAAGAGTCTCTCTCTTTTTCTCTAGCAATTAACGCTTGCGTAACGGAGCGGCTTTGCACGCGCTCATCTCCAGACTGTCGTTCAATTACTTTTCACGAAATTGCTTTCAGCCAAGGCAATTTTTTCTGTACGTTTTTCTTGTAATTTACTGGTTCCTTCATAGATATTTCATTGATGTTTTTACCTCTTCCTAAGCTACTAAAAAAAAGTCAGAAAGTCAAGTGATTTCCCGACTGTAAATGAAAACAAGAAAGAATATTCGCATTTTTTTAGACTTTCTTTTAGACTAAAATAGAAGAACTACTTTTGCTAGAAAACAAAAAAATGAAGGAGTGACGGATAGATGACAGATGTTCGAATTGGAAAATCACAAGTTTACGCAAGTACTTTGGGGTTAGGAACAAATGCTGTAGGCGGGCACAATCTTTACCCAGATTTGTCAGAAGAGGTAGGAAAAGAGGTCATTCGTACTGCCCTCAATAATGGAATCACGTTATTAGATACTGCCTATTCTTATGGCAATGGCCGCTCTGAAGAATTAATTGGTGAAGTCTTGCAAGAAGCTGCGTTTGATCGTTCCCGTGTGATTCTCGCCACCAAAGCTGCACATGATAGCCAGCAACCTGGAAAATTTAATAATTCTCCCAAGTTTCTCCAACAAGCAGTAGAACATGCTCTCCAAAGACTCCAAACAGATTATATTGATATTTTCTATATTCATTTTCCAGATGAAATGACACCGAAAAATGAAGCCGTTGCTGCATTACAGCAATTAAAAGAAGCCGGGAAAATCCGTGCTATCGGTGTTTCGAACTTTTCGTTGGAACAATTAAAAGAGGCCAATCAAGACGGCTATGTCGATATTGTGGAGGATCGATTCAGTTTAATCCATCGCGAACATGAAAATGATTTATTTCCTTATCTAAAAGAAAATAAAATCAGCTTCGTTCCATACTACCCATTAGATTCTGGGTTGTTGACAGGAAAATATGACAAAGAAACTCAGTTTGCTCCAAGTGATCTTCGCAGCAAAAATCCTGATTTCAAAGGAGCGCGTTTTAAAGCAATCATTACCAAAGTCAATCAATTAGAACCCATTGCTAGAGACTATAATGCTACCATTACACAATTAGTTTTAGCTTGGTATTTGAAACACCCGCAAATCGATGTGGTGATTCCTGGCGCAAAACGACCAGATCAAGTTGCAGCAAATGCTAAAGCTGTTGATCTTCAATTAACAGTAGAGGACTTTGGCAAAATCGATCAACTATTTAAATAGAAGAAAAAACTGTGACTAGATGCCTCTCTTCAAAAGTTAGAAAGAAAACAAACCTTTGAAGCCTCTTCTAGTCACAGCTTTTTTATAAACAATTAGGTGAGATTTGCCTAACTAACTTTTCTTGTTCACCCTATTTTTATCTTCTCCTGCTAAAAATGCTTGAAGATTATCTACAGCAATTTGCATTAATCGTTCTCTTGTTTCCACAGATGCCCATGCGATATGAGGTGTAATAAAACAATTTTTTGCCTTCAATAACGGATTATCTTTACTCATAGGCTCTTGTGAAACAACGTCAACTCCTGCTGCATAAATCTTTCCTTCATTTAAAGCTTTTGCTACAGCTGCTTCATCCAATAATCCGCCTCGAGCGGTATTCAAGATTATCACCCCTGTTTTCATCTGGCAGATGGCTTCATGGGCAATCATTTTAGTTGTCTCAGCCGTTTGAGGCACATGCAGACTGATGATATCCGCGTGTTGATACAATTCTTTTAAGCTGACTTGCTGTGCCCAGTTTGCCTGTGCTTGTTTTGGTCGATGATTCCAGTAGATGACTTTCATATTGAATGCATGAGCAATCTTGGCAACTGCTTGTGCGATAGCTCCATAACCAATCAAGCCGAGAACTTTTCCTTGCAGTTCCATCAAAGGTTTTTTCCAATAAGTAAAATCTTTGCTATTTTGCCACTCGCCTTGATGAACCGAGGTGTTGTGCACACCCACTTGATTAACAATTTCTAGTAACAATGCAAACGTAAATTGAGCTACAGCATCTGTTCCATATGCTGGAATATTCGTCACTGGGATATTTCTTTTACTAGCAGCTGCAATATCTACCACATTGTACCCAGTAGCAAGCACTCCGATATATTTTAATTGTGGAACTGCCTGTAAGATTTCTTCATCGATCGGCGTTTTATTCGTCAAGATTACTTCGGCTTGGCCGATTCGATCAATAATTTCTTGTTTATTTGTGTAAGAAGTCCGTTCATAGACTGTTACTTCTCCAAACCCACTCAACCCTTCCCAGCTTAGATCTCCAGGATTCAACGCATAACCATCTAATACAACAATATTCATTGTCATTCACCTTCCCTTATAAAAACTATTCTACCAATTTTTTTAAGAGAGAAACAGTTTCGAATCCAAACAAAAAACAAGCCTGAAACAATCAATCAAGTAAGATCAATCGTTTCAGACTCTAAGAATATAACCGCACAGATCAACCATTGGGGAAATCAAATTCCCAACTATCCTGCTTACTGGTGGCTGATTGATTAACAGTAGTGCAAAAAAATATTTAATACAATGGCGATGCTGCGGCGGACTTCCTCAAATTAATAAGCACGTGCAATCCAAACAGTGTGTTTCGCTGGTTTTCCGCTGACGATATCAACTGTTTTTTCGACAGGTGGGTTAAATGGAATATTTCTTGTTGTGAAGCCAGTTTCTTCTTTAATCTTAGCTTCTGTTTCTTCAGTACCATCCCAACCGATTAAGACAAATCCTGGTGTTTCGCTAGATTCTTTCGCTTGAGCAATATGAGCTTTCAATTCATCTAGCGTATCAATATCGGTATGTTCATTTTCTTCGTAGCGTTTTTGTGCACTTTCAAATAAACGTTTTTGCATAACCGCTAATTGTTCAGTGATATATGCTTCAATACCTTCTAGTGAAACAGATTCTTTCTCCTCTAAATCACGCATTTTGATGACCACTTGATTATTTTTCAAATCACGAGGACCAAATTCAACACGCAATGGTGCTCCTTTTAATTCCCATTCATTAAATTTGAACCCAGGTGTGTTATCCGTTTCATCGATTCGAACACGCAACCCTTGTTCTGCTAAAGATGCTTTCAATTCATGAAGTTTATCAAGGATTTCTGGTTGTTTTTGCCAAGGACCAACTGGGATTAAAACAACTTGAGTCGGTGCAACTTTTGGCGGCAATACCAAGCCTTGCTCGTCTCCGTGAACCATGATTAATGAACCAATCAACCGTGTTGAGATTCCCCAAGAAGTAGTATAAGCATATTCATGTTCATTGTTCCGATTCAAGAATTTGATATCAAAAGCTTCTGCAAAATTTTGACCAAGGTAATGAGACGTTCCTGCTTGGACGGCTTTTCCGTCACGCATCATTGCCTCGACTGAATAGGTATCAACTGCACCAGCAAATCGCTCAGAAGGGGTTTTTTGTCCACGATAAACGGGAATTGCTAATGTATCTTCAATCAAAGTAGCATAAGCTTCCAAGATTGACATAGTACGTTCGCGAGCACTTTCTTCGGATTCATGTGCAGTATGTCCTTCTTGCCATAAGAATTCAGAAGTCCGTAAGAACGGCATGGTTTTTTTCTCCCAACGGAAAACATTGGCCCATTGATTGATTTCATAAGGAAGATCTCGATAAGAATTGATCCAGTTTGAAAATGCATCTCCAATCAATGTTTCTGAAGTTGGACGCAATGCATATGGTTCTTCTAATTCTTCATCGCCGACTTTTGTTAACCAAGGTAGTTCTGGTGCAAATCCTTCAACGTGTTCTTCTTCTTTTTCTAGAAAATGTTTAGGGATCAGCATTGGGAAGTAGACATTACGGATATCTTGAGTCTTTAGGTATTTATTGAAGTCTTCTTGGATGTGTTCCCACAATTCCCAACCATCTGCTTTAAAAATGATACAGCCACGAACAGGGGAATAATCCATTAGGTCAGCTTTTTGAATCGTTTGTAGATACCATTTTGAAAAATCTTCTTTTTGTAAGTTTGTCATTCATGCATCCTCCTAAAAATAAAAATAAAAAAACCGTTCCATCCCTACAATTGTAAGGACGAAACGGATAATTTCGCGGTACCACCTTGCTTGGCCAAACATTGTTGACCCAACTTTCAGCTCCAAATAACGCTAGAGTCGCGTGTTGTTTTCACAACAATCTTGTTTGGTAGGTTCATAAATCTCAGTGGGCATGTTGATCTTTCAGCCGGTGAATCAACTCTCTGCTGCCAATAAAATTTATTACTATTCCAAATGCTTATCACCATATTAAAGACTTCTCATCAAAATTGCAAGCGTAAATTTCAATTTTTTCTAATCTTCTGGAACATAGCGTTCTTCTAAGCGGCTCATCCACCAACCTAGCGCCGCTCCTAAAACACATAAAACCGCACAGCCAAGAAATCCTAAAAAGCCGATACCACTGTAATTAGTTGGGATAATCATGACTGTTGAAGCAAAAACAATTCCTAAAATAAAATGATACATCGATGCATAAAAACGACCAAAGACCCAGTCCATTACTTTTGACAAACTTAAGACCGTCACCAAGCCGCCAATGCCGATTGGGATGATCACTCCCATATCGATTGTTTTAAATCCATCAGCCATCGCTTTGTACATTCCCATATAAACTAAGAAATTCGAAGGACTAAGACCGGGTACAATCAATCCTAACCCAATCAACGCTCCGGCAATCATCCAAGTAAAGAAGTTTTGATCAACGTGACCAAATAGACTCGAACCTTGCCACAAGAACCAAAAACCTACGACAAAACTGATGAGCAAAATAACAAAGTCTTTTGTTTCTCGACCTTTTTTCCCAGCTTCTTTCCATAACGCAGGTACCGTTCCGATAATACAGCCAACAAAGAACCATAAAATAATCGTTTCAAATTGTCCTAGTAAAAAACTCACAGCGAACGAAAGAACAAAAACTCCGGTCAATCCACCCAAGCCTACTGGAATAAAAAATAATACATTTTCTTTGAAATTTTTCGTAATATGAGCCAAAAATGAAATGATTCGCTCATAAATACCAAATACTGCAGCTAAAGCTCCTCCACTGACCCCTGGTAAAATAAACCCAGAGCCGATGAACATTCCTTTGACGAAACGTAAAATCCAGTCGCTTCTACTCGGCTGCGTAACTTTTTCGTTTTCCATAAAAAATAATCCTCGTCTTTCTTTTATATCTTAGCAAGTGTACCGATAAAAAGAAGTCGACGCAAGACCCACTAAGGACGATACACCGAAAATTTAAAGAAACTTTTGATATTTTGCCAAATGACTTTTATAGATAACAACTAATTCACTTAGAAATAAGCATTCTTTAGCCATTGTAAAACCATCAATGCAACCGATTACAGTTTTTCATAGACTGTTGCTAAATATGATTGACGTTCCTCTATACTTAATTTCTTTACTGAACCTAAATGATGCCAAGAAATATTACGCATCCCGATATCTGTTAATGTCGTAATCAGCTGATGCTTATAACTACGCGTACAATGTTGCTCAAGACTTTCCGTCGATTGATCTGATGTAGTAAAAATAACAACTGAATCAATCGTCAACAACGGCTGGATCCCATTGCCGCCATCAAAAAAAGCAAATTCATTCAACAACACTTTGTCCAGAAAACCTTTTAAACTCGCCGGCGAACTATACCACCAAACAGGAAAAATCAAAACCAATTGCGTTGTTTCCCGCAATAAACTCATATAATGCAAAACTAACGGATCCAAAACAGATCCTTGCTGATAAACCGCTAATTCTTCTGCCTTCATAACTGGATTGAACCCATCTTTATTCAAGTCAATCACTTGATAAATTTTCTGATCCTGTTCCAGACCAGCAATCAACCGATTCAACACCTCGTGATTAAAGCTTTCCTTCCACGGATGATCGATAATCAATGTTGTTGTCATTTCAACTTCCCCTTACCCTTTTTTGTTAAAAATAGCACAACATCATTGCAATTAGATGTCAGTTTGATTTCAAACAAACTAAGAACAAGATAACATTGCATTTTTCATTAGAAATCTCAGCCAATCACAATACTAACAATTAAAGAACCCAGCAAGAAAAATGAGACTAATAATCTTTCTAAAACATAAAATTTATAGTAAAAAAAGAGTGTCAAACTTATCTAAAGTTCAACACTCCCATACTAAATCAATTCATTAATCAAACAAAATTTCACTTATTTACCCAAACGTTCTACGTCACGAGCAATCATTACTTCTTCATCTGTTGGGATAACATATACTTTGACCCGTGAGTTTTCAGTGGAAAGCTCTGCTTCTTTTCCGTGAGTATTTTTATTGATTTCTTCATCAATTTCAATACCAAACCAAGTCATGCGTTCTAAGACCATTTGACGGACAGGATCTGCGTTTTCACCAACACCAGCTGTGAAGACAATCGCATCGACGCCATCCATTACAGAAATGTATTGAGCGATATATTTACGGATTCGATCACAATAAATATCTAAAGCTAGCGCAGCATCTTCATTGCCTTCTTCTGCACCACTTTCGATATCACGCATATCACTTGAGATTCCAGTTAAACCAAGAACGCCTGATTTTTTATTTAAAACATCAATCATTTCATTGATATTTGTGATCCCTGTTTTTTCCATCAAGTATGGCAATAACGATGCATCAATATCTCCTGAACGTGTTCCCATAGTAAGTCCTGCTAATGGAGTGAAGCCCATTGATGTATCCACAGATTTTCCGCCTTCAACAGCGGTGATTGAACCACCATTTCCGATGTGGGCTGTGATGATTTTTGTTTCTTCGATAGGTTTGCCTAATAGTTCTGCTGCACGTTCTGAAACATAGCGATGGCTTGTTCCATGGAAACCGTATTTGCGAGCAGCATATTTGTCGTAATATTCTTTTGGAATACTATACAAATAATTCGTTGCTGGCATTGACGCATGGAAAGAAGTATCAAAAACTGCCACGCTGACGATATTCGGTAAAATATGACGGAAGGCTTTGATTCCCATTGCATTAGCTGGATTGTGCAGTGGTGCGAATTCGCTTAGTTCTTCGATTTTTGCTAATACATCGTCATCAATCAAAACAGAATCTTTGAAGTATTCGCCCCCAGCTACTACACGGTGACCGACACCTGTAATTTCATCAAATGACGCAATGATTTTTAGATCGATCAATTGATCCAATAACATTTGAACCGCAACTTCATGGTCTTTTATATCTAAAATTTGTTCAAATTTTTGTCCATCTCCATATTTGATCGTAAAGATCGAATCATTTAAACCGATTCGTTCAACGATTCCCTTTGCGATGACTGATTCTTCAGGCATTTGATAAAGTTGCCATTTTAGACTTGAACTACCGGCATTGATTGCAATTGTTTTTGACATGTTAACTCTCCTCTATAATTAAATTGCTGGTCGCTCATTAGAGCGGCTTATAAATTAGAAGACTTCCAGTCTTCGAATTTTTTGAAAAATTCTGTTACTTGGCTTGGATCTTTTAACGAAGGTAAATGAACCAGTAAAACTTTTTCCGCTTGCTCTGCTGTTTCACCTGTTTTTTGCAACAGTAAAATACTTTTTCGTGAATGTTCTGATTTGAATAACTCATCTGGCAATTGAATGATTCCTTGCAATAGCACATCCTTTTTCAACCATTTCTGTAATAAAGGACCTTGCTCTGTCTCAAGAAAATTACTTGGAACCAAAAATAAACCAAATCCTGCTGGTTTGACATAATTCATAGCTTGCTCTAACAATAAATGATGCGCAAAACTGTGTTCCTTTTCAGAATGTGTCGTAAATTTCTTGGCTTGCTGATCATTCGGATAATAACCAACCGGCAAATCACCGATTACATAATCAACAGGATCTACTAATAGATCTTGTAAACTATCTTGATGGAATAATTTGACCATCTCGCCCATTAATAAACTATCAGACGCCGCAATCGCAAGTAAGGTTTCATCATTATCTACACCGACTCCATTGACCGAATAATTGGCTGCTTGTAAATTAATCAAGATGGTCAATAATAGATTTCCCATACCAACAGTAATATCTAAAATTTCCAAAGGTTGTTCTTTTTTCAGCGTCAGCTGCTCAATCAAAAAGACAAACAAAAAGCCGATACTATCTGGTGTCAGTTGATGATTGGGTTGTAAATTTTCATCTTTCGATCCTTTAAGCAACAACAATTGTGTTAATTTTCGCCAATCTTCTTTGCCTAATTCCAAAGATAATAACTCTTGATAAATGGCTTCAACTTTTGCGACAGTGGCTTCATCTGGCTGTTGATCAAGCACACGCACCTTCGCATTATCAACTAAATTCTCTGTATTTTCGATGTACGCATCAAAAAAAGAAGTTCCTAATGATTGTTGCAATGTACTGATTGCTTCTCTCATCAAAGAAAACGCTGTCTCAATTTTTTCTGGATTCATCTTGCACCTCACAAACTAATATAACACTCACGATACCTGTTCTATTTTAGCGAACATATTCCAATTAATCAATCGCTTTCTTTTTTTTATCATTGTTTTCCTAATTCAACCAAAAAGTCTTTTTTTCAATCTATTTCCCTTCATTCCCTCAAGCCCCAAGCTATATCAGTCAAGTGAAGTTGATGTGCTAGTTTTTTCATAAAAATGATATGTTTTCTTTTTAATTTTCACAATTATCTTTAACTGTGTCGCTTCGGTTTCATAAGCCAATTCCCCTTTGTTAAACTTCCAGATGCCGTTATTCTTATGTAATTTAGGATATTCCGCTAAAAAAAGTTCTTTCGCAATTTTTGCCTGATACAATTGCTCGGTACGTATCGCTAAGTCAACGGTTTGATGATAACTAGTCGTCGCATTTAACAGTAAAAAACTAAATAAAAAAATAGCCATTAAGACGGAAAGCAATACTCCGCCTTGGCTATTCAAAAATCCACGTTCCCTTTTTTTGTTTTCCGTCAGTAAAAGTAACGCTAAAATCCACGCCATGATTGTTCTCTTGACAAACAAATTGTTTCACTCCTGTCAATAATGGTTGATAGCCATTAGATTGGCTTTTGATTATTTTGTCTTGCTGCTTCTTGATAACCACTGATTTTTTATCAGCTGTTTTTGTCCAAATTTCTCGTGAAGTCGTTTGTTCATACTGAAGAGTTGCCATTTCATTATCCAGCTGCAGCAAGAAAATCTCCCACTCCAATTGATGATAGCCGCTCAAGCCTTGTTCTATTTTATGGATATGCGTAATCAAACTAGATAAAAGCAAAAGAAGACCACTAAGCATCAGCAGTGCAACTAAGCATTCCATCAAAGTAAAGCCATTATTTTTTAACAATTGTAATCACTCCTTGCTGATTAAATGCTTTTCCTTCCTCGAGTGAAATATCAATCTGCGAATAGCTGGACTTTACTGAATGCAAGCGACAGCGACGCGTTTCAGTATAAAGATCGCGATAATGTTTCAATGTCATCAGTCGCTGCTGACTTTCTTGCTGCATCTTATTTGTCACTTCTAAATAACTTGAGACGATTATTAATAAGATCGCCAGACTGATCAAACTTTCCAACAAAATATAACCATTACTTTTTCTCAAAACGACCACTTCCTAATTGAAATTGATACGTAATTCTTTTTCCTGCATCAGTAAAAACAATTTTTGGAATACTTCCATTTCCAGGTTGAGTAGTCGAACTGTTGCCAGTCCCGGCTTTGAATAAAATGGCATGACTACTTTCTAATTTAATCGCTGGGGGAATTTTCAAACTTTTCCATGGTAAAGTTGTATGGTTCGTAAAAAAAATGATTAATTGCGAATTGTTGTAAAGATCAATCCGAGTACCTCGGTGATCAGCAATTGCAACTTGCTGCAAGTGTAGAATCGATTTTTCAAACCGGTAGTAAAAAAATACTTTTTCTAGACTGGTCTGCCAATGCTTAAAAGCAATTGTCGGCAATAGGACGAAACTGCAGACGAGCATCCACACGATCAATGTCTCAATCAAAGTAAAGCCAGCGTTATTTAGCTTTTTGAACGCGTTCGTATGCTTCATATTGCGACTCCTTCACATAGCCTTGTTCGATCAACTCCTGCTTACTCGGCTTTCTTTCGTTATCCAACTCAAAAACTTCAATCTGCGTTTCGACTACTTTAGCAATAGCTGTGTCACTTTGCTTGCTTGCGCTTTCTTTTTGACTGACTAACTTAGGTACAAATAATAATAAAAGCAAACTGATAACGAATAGTACAACGAGCATTTCCAGCAAAGTGAATGCAGAGCTTTGCTTTTTCATAAGATTCCCTCCAAATTGGTCAATGGCAGAAGCATCGTTAAATATAAACTGACAATCAAAAGTGCCACCAATAAAAAAATCAACGGCTGCAACCAAGAACAGAGAAACTCCAATTGATTAAAAAAGCGTTGCCAAACAAATTGACTATAAGTCAGTAATTCCTTGCCTAAGTTTCCCCGTGCTTCTCCTTGAAACACGATCCGACTGAATTCTTTGGTTAAAAAAGGATAACGATTCAACTCTTCTGCCAAAGTCTTTCCTTGAGCCAAACGATTTTTCAAATCGGCCGCTAATTCCTGCATTAAAGATCGGCCTTCAATGACAAGAAGACACTCGATGATTTGTTGCAACTCTAATCCTTGTTGAAAAAGTTTTCCCCATTCCAACGCAAAATAAGCAGAATAGTAATTACTAAACAACCGACCAACAAAAGGAATCCTAGTAAGGAGACTAAAACGCATGAGATAATTTTGACTTTTCCCCCACGAACGCCAAGCCATCATCAATACAAGCAATAAAATAATCAGAATCAGTCCAATTACAGGTACGGCATGAATCAATTGAACAGAAAAAGAATCAGCTTGGAGCATACCGCTAGCTAAAAGCTGAGGCAATAAAAAGAAACGCATACCAAGTAATAGTACAATCAAAAAAACTAATAACAACAATGGATAAGAGATTGCTTTAATAAAATTTTCTTGTTGCCGTTGGACCAAACGCATTTGTTGTGCGATTCCTAATAAGGTTTGGGCTAGGTCTCCATGTGACTCGGCCAATTCGATTTGCAAAATCTGGTCATTTGAATACTGGAGTACGCTAAAACTTTTTGCTAAACTTTTTCCTTGTTGAAGATCTTGCTGGAGAACTTCTAAAATGACGAGGGAAAAAAGATTTGCATTGATAAAAAATGCGAGTGCTTGCTGTAAACTGAAACCATTTACCAGTAGATCGCCAAGCAGTTGAATAAAATCAATTTTCTGTTTTCTCGTCAATTTATTTTTGTTCCACACACGACAACCCTTCTTTCCAAGTAAAATGCAGCTTTTCTTGATAAAAACGATAACTGGCCAACAATCCGATTGTTCCATTTACTGCTAATAGTTCTTGGTAGATGATTCCTCTCAGACACTCTTTGAGTAACGCGGCTTCCCCGCCTAATTCAAAGATTCTGGCCTGAGCAGATTCTAAACTAGCTGCATGGAGCGTTGCATAGACACAATGACCGGTCAATGCTGCTCGAATCGCTCCTTGGATAGTTTTTGGATCGCGAATTTCGCCGATGATTAAAACATCTGGGTGATGCCGCAATGAAAGTTTAATCAATTCATCGTAACTTTGCTGAATCTTTTCATTTACTTGTAATTGTAAAAAATCAGGCTCCTCGATTTCTACAGGATCTTCGATTGTAATGACTTGACCTTTATTTTCTCTTGCCAGTTTATACATCAAGGTCGTTTTTCCTGATCCGACTGGGCCGCAAAACAAATAAAGACCACGTTTCTTACTATTGTTTTGAAGTAATTCTAATTGTTCAGGCAGATGATAGACTTCTGGACTATTCCCAAACTGGTGCAAAAAACGAATAACTAAACTTTCTTGTTGCAAATAATCTCCTACTGTAGAAAGACGCAACCGTTGTTCTCCGTGTGACAAAGGATAAGAGATTGCACCAAGTTGAACTTTGCGCTTTTCACTCACGTCCATTTGGCCTAAGTATTTGAAGCGATTGATCAACTGTGAAGCGATAGTCGCAGATAAACCATTGATCATGGGGGATTCATAAAAGGGACCTCGTCGAAAAAAACAGTGATAATTCTCTTTTTGAGGCAAGAAATATAAATCCTGCATTTGTTGTTCAAAACCATATTGGATTAATTCGTCTGAAAGTTGTTCAATCTCCATTTTTTCACCTCATAGATAAGGTACGTAAAAAAATAAAGATGAGCCAAAAAAATCGGCTCATCTTTATTTTTTTGTTTTATCTTGAAAACGGGCTTCGACGCGATAGATTCGTTGACCTTTATTTGAAAATTTTTCTTCGTACTCAGTCATGATATTTCCTTCATAGGAACTTTCATGTAAATCCAACCACACTTGTTCAAGTGTCATACCATATTTTGAAAAACTACTTAATGAATATTCAAATAATCCTTGGTTATCTGTTTTAAAATGAATCTGTCCTGCAGGCTTTAAAATCTCTTCATCCACTGCTAAAAAACTTGGAGAAGTCAATCGACGTTTTGTATGTTTTTTCTTCGGCCATGGATCAGAGAAATTCAAATAAATTTGATCGACTTCACTATCCGCAAAATAATTAGTCAATTCAGAGCCATCGACATGCAATAGTTGTAAATTAGGCAGCTCAGTTGCAACTAATTTATCCAAAGCAATCGAAATTACACTAACTTGCATCTCTACCCCAATATAATTAATCTCAGGATGCGCTGCAGCCATTCCAATAATAAATTGGCCTTTTCCCATGCCAATCTCAATATGAATCGGATGGTCATTACCAAAACGCTCAGACCAACGTCCTTTCCACGCTTCAGGTTCTTGTACGACATATTCTGGTCGAGCGGCTAGCATCTCTGCAGCACCCGGGCGATTTCTTACTCGCATTGTTTTCCTCCTACATTTCCTTATCTTTCTTGACAAAACTAGAAGCTGAACGAAATGTTCAGCTTCCGGCAAAGATTCGTTTTAATTGTAAAATTGCTTGATTCATATGATCAAATTCATCACGTTTGTATTGGCGAGCAATTTCTAATAATAAACTCATTAAACCATACCAATAGATTCGTTCCATGTTTTCATCCGTTGGGCGGATACCATAACGAACAAGCCACTTACTCCAGCTCGACAGGGGTACATAACTGCCTAAGATTGTTCCGATGTCCAGTGCCGGATCAGCAAACATCACTGAATCCCAGTCAACTAAATATAAATAATTTGAAGACACCAACCAATTTCTATGATTTACATCTCCGTGTACTACAGTATAATTTTTTTTAGCATAATTTGGAACATTCTTTTTCAAATAATCATAAACTAATTTAATAAAAGCAGGTTGTTCAATCATTGTCGGCAGATTCGCTTCGTAGTCAGCTAGTAACTGCTGCGGTGAAACGTGACGACCACCCATTTTTTTTAACATCATTTTTAACGAAGGCGAGTGATGCAAATGATACAATACATCTATCACATCATTACGCCGCGAGATTTCTTCCGGCTCCAATAGACGACCATCTAGCCATTCTTGTGCAGTCAATGTATCACCATTTCCTGTTCGCTTAATCCAAACAAGTTTTGGCGCGATCCCTTCACGCGATAAAGCCGCCAACATCGGGGTGGTATTTCGTTTAATGAACACGCGATCTTCATCACGATAGCCGATATATGTTTTTCCCGTATCGCCTTTAATCGGCTGCACGCGCCAGTCACTATCCAACTGAAATTCCATTCCCAAGGCCCTCCCCTAGCATTTTAAACGTATTTACTATTTTAGTCGCGCAAGGAGGCTTCGTCAAGAGCATGTATGTTCTTCTTTGATTATTTTTCATTACGATGTGCTTGGACAGATAGATTTATGGCTTCAATATAAGCTTTCAAAATTCTTTTTGTTACTTTACCAGGCATCCCATCACCAATTTTTTGTTTATCGATTTCAATGATTGGGACGATCTCAGCTACTGAACTAGTCTTAAAACATTCATCAGCAGCTAGCAATTCTTTTTTAGTAAATGCGACTTCTTTTACTTCGATTCCTAGAGCCTTGGTCAATTCCCGAATCTTCATCTTTGTGATCCCTGGTAAAATCAACTGGCCATCTGGATGAGTATAAAGAATGCCATCTTTTACCATCCATAGATTAGAAGCAGATGCTTCGGTCACAAAACCTTCACGTAATAGAACAGCCTCTTCAAACCCTTTTTGTTTAGCCTCATCTAAAGCCAGGAGATTTCCTAACAAACTAATAGACTTGATGTCACAATGTAACCAACGTCTATCTTCTACAAATCCTGCACGAATCCCAAGATTTTGTTTAACACTTGGGCGTGATACTGGTTGGATATCTGCCAATAAAACTGGCTGGACTACTGCTGAATCAGGAAAATCATGCAGCCGCGGTTTAGCTACACCACGTGTCACTTGAAAATAGATACGTCCATTTTCTATTCCTACTTCATTTGCCAAGCGATGCAAACGTTGACTCAGTTCAACTTGGGTAAATGGCAAAGTCATACGAATCTTCTGTGCACTTTCCCAAAAGCGGTCCAAGTGTTCCTTTTCCATATACATACAACCATCATAAATGCGAATCACCTCGTAAATTCCATCCCCGAATTGATAACCACGATCTTCCAAGTCTATTTTTACTTTGGATTCATCGATTATTTGTTCATTCCATAATACTTTCATCTATTAATCCTCCATCTTCTTTATTCTAGCTGGGAGGTAGAACCATGCAAACAAGCCAATTTCAACTAGAAGCAAGCCAAACAAACCCAAACTCTCAAAAATTGATAAATGAAGCAAACTACACAAACTGAAAATAAGTGCCGCTGAAAACAATAAAAGGGTCATCAATCGTTGCAATGCCGCTTTTTTATGTTTTTTCAGCACTGGATATAGCTGAGCCGCGCCAATGTAATCAAATTGACTATATAAAGGAATCATTTGAAACCCGATCAAATAAATAAACAAGGCACTGACACCTGCAATAAAGCGGCTATCTGTTAATGAAAGCACTAAGATTGCCCCAACAATCAACAAACGGAAAAACAAGCCGCCAAAAACTGCTCCTCTTAAAGCCCCTCGAGCAAACAAATATAAAAATGTATTTTCCTGTCTAAAAGAGATTTTTGCTAATAGGCCATCTAAATATTTTCGTCGATGGACTTTGGCTTCAATCTCAGGAACATCAGTAAATAAATTGATGAATTGATAGATTCGATGCAAGCGTGTATTTTCTTGATCAATCATCTTGCTCCAATCTAATAACCGCTCTTGTTCTTGTGTCAGAAAAACAAACCCAAAAGCAGTCACGAATGCTAAAATTGTCCCCAGCCACGCAAAACTATACAAACTAGAAAAAATAATTCCACCACTAATGATAAACCATAGGATCATCAAACGCTGTGTTTGCTTTTGCGTAGTCTGATAGCAAGCGAAACGCTGAATACGCAGATTTGCTAATTTCAAACTCCAGAGCATCACTACGAAAAAGAAAAAATTCATAAAACTTATTTGTTTAGCCAAAACGATCAATGGAAGCAACGCACCGCAGACAAACAATTCAATGCTAAACGGCCAAGCTAATGAGTGGCGCAATCCGCGAGATAAATAGCCGCCCATTTCTTTTTCCTTTGGTAACAAGAAGGCCATATCAGCTGGTTCGACTAGTGTCGCTAATTTCCCCAATGGTAAAATTACCCACCAAATGATTCCTACGATTGGTAAACTCCAAGGAAAATCCGGCGATAACTGGTTTAACAGATTCGAATAATAAAAGGCCAGACCGCCGGCTAAGAATAGACAGACTAAAACAAAATGATCATTTAACACATAACGCATGTACTTCATCATTTTTTTCTGATGACGTTGGCGTCTTAATAGAAAAAAATCAAGCATGGTCCTTCTCCTTTGTCAATGCGATATAGATCTCATCTAAAGAGGCTCCCGGCAAATGAAATTCGTCTTGTAATTCTTGCAACGTTCCCTGGGCCCGCACGATGCCTTCATGGAGTACAACAAAACGATCACAATATTTCTCCGCAGTTGCCAGAATATGTGTCGACATCAAAATCGCAGCTCCTTGTTTTTTCATAGTTACCATTAATTCCAATAAAGCATTGATGGCTAATGGGTCCAATCCTAAAAAAGGTTCGTCGATGATATACAAACTAGGCTGAATCAAAAAGGCACACAACACCATTACTTTTTGCTTCATTCCTTTAGAAAAATTCACTGGGAACCAATCCAATCGGTTTTCTAGACGGAATGTTTTTAGTAACACTTCTGCCCGCTGCATTGCGGTTTCTTTGGGAATATCGTACGCCATCGCGGTTACTTCGATATGCTCGCGTAAGGTCAATTCTTCATAGAGTGAAGGTGTTTCAGGAATATAACCGATTTTTTTGCGATAGTTCTCGGGCTCTTTTTGTAAAGTTAACTCATCAACTGTAATTGAGCCTTTTTGAGGTGTTAATAGACCAATAATATTTTTGATAGTAGTAGATTTTCCTGCACCGTTTAAACCAATTAACCCGATCATTTCTCCATTAGCAACTTTAAAATTAATATCTTTTAAAACAGGTACATGACCATAACCACCTGTAACATGCTGAATTACTAAGCTCATCTTTTTCCCTCCAATTTCTTAGTTAGTATTATAGCAGAATCCTCCAAATAATTACGCGACTATTGACCTTTTCCCGCACAAGCATTATAAGTTATGGTAAAGTAAAAGTAGAATTTACCGTCATTTACAAGTTTTTACTGGTAATGACACAAAATAAAGTGATGATGAGTAATCAGAAAGGATGTTTGCAATGGAAAATTGTATTTTTTGTAAAATTATCGACCAAGAAATCCCTAGCTACAAAATTTATGAGGATGAAAAAGTCTATGCCTTTTTAGATATTTCACAAGCGACAAAGGGACACACACTCGTTGTACCGAAACGACATGTGACAGATATTTTTGATTATGACGAAGACTTAGCAGCAGATGTTTTTGCTCGCATTCCTAAAATTGCCCGTGCACTCGAGCAAGCATTTCCAGAGATGGAAGGATTAAATATTTTGAACAATAACAAAGAACTTGCCTATCAATCTGTCTTCCATTCACATATTCATTTAGTACCACGTTATAGTAAAAAAGATGATTTCTCGATCCATTTTGGCAACCACACAGAACAACAAACATCAGAAGATATGCAAAAAATTGCTGATCAGATCAAAGAGCAGGTGAAATAAATGGGCTTTTTCAAAGGAATTTTATTTGGCGCTGGTCTTGGTACCATAGGGGGGCTTTTATTAGCACCGCGTAAAGGAGAAGAAACCCGAGAAAAACTAATCACTTCTACTCGTGAACTAGTCGTATTAACTGACGAGCTAAACGATAACTTATCCGCATTCCGTGAATCTGCGGCTACTTTAAAAGAAACCATGGATACCCTCGTTCCTGCTTTTAAATCAGGCGTGGAAAAAGATGTCGAGGAATTTCGTTTTCAAGCTGAACCTAGAATCCAGCAGATTCAAGCCCAATTAGAAAAAATCAATCAGAGCTTATCTACTGATGAAACGAAGACAGTTATAAAAAAAGGACGCTTTTCTTTGACTAGACCTGCTGAAATCCCAAATGAATCATAATTAGTTAACTAATTATGCTTTTAGTGTGAATTTTCTCGGAAACTATTTTTATCCCCTTTCCTTTGTATTTTTAGATATGGTATAGTTGGAAAGAATTAATAAGAAGTAAATTATGAATTTAGGAGTTGTAACGTAAAAATGAAGAAAAAGATTCTCTTAGCCACGGCTGGCTTGCTTAGCGTAATTGTATTAGGTGCCTGTTCAGGAAGTTCTAATCAAGACATCGCAACTATGAAAGGCGGAAAAATCACCGTCGAAGATTTTTATAACGAAGCGAAAAAAGAACAAAACAATCAAAGTTTAGTTCGTAACATGATCATCTATAAAGTATTTGAAAATGCCTATGGTGATAAAGTAACAGACAAACAAGTTGATAAAGAGTACAACAAGCAATCAAAACAATTAGGCGACAGCTTTGAAAGCCAATTGCAGTCTGCTGGATATACGAAAAAATCTTATAAAGAGTATTTAAAACAATCACTTGCTTTCCAAGAAGGCTTGAAAGCTCATGTAAAAATTACTGATAAAGATTTGAAAACAGCTTGGGATTCATTCCATCCAGAAGTAACGGCTCGAATCATTTTAGCAAGCAGTGAAGATGAGGCAAAAGAAATCAAGAAACAATTAGACGATAAAGGCGACTTTGCTAAAATCGCAAAAGAAAAATCACAAGATACAACAACGAAAAAAGATGGTGGACAAATCAAGTTTGATTCTCAATCATCTACTGTTCCTACTGAAGTAAAAGAAGCTGCCTTTAAATTGAAAGACGGCGAGGTTTCTGATGTAATCACAGCAACTGATGCCTCTACTTATCAGGCCAGCTACTACATTGTGAAGATGGAAAAAAATTCATCTAAAGGCAATGACATGGATAAATACGAAAAAGAATTGAAGCAGATTGCAGAAGATACAAAAATGGCTGACCAAACCTTTTCTTCTAAAGTCATCTCAAAAGAATTGAAAAAAGCCAATGTGAAGATCAAAGATGATTCCTTTGAAAATATTTTATCTGATTTCTTAACAACAAACAGCTCAGGTAAAACAACAACGACTGACTCATCAAAATAAGTTTT
The DNA here is from genome assembly GCF_031927985.1 of Enterococcus dongliensis. Classification (NCBI taxonomy): domain Bacteria; kingdom Bacillati; phylum Bacillota; class Bacilli; order Lactobacillales; family Enterococcaceae; genus Enterococcus; species Enterococcus dongliensis. The sequence goes on along the minus strand of NZ_JARPZC010000002.1, from coordinate 170,517 downwards.
AGTAAAAAAGGAGAATTCCCAGCGGAGTTCCCTTTTTTTTTGTATTCATGCTACAATAAAGTATCGAATACTTATAAGAAAATGGGTGAACAATGCATGAAAGAATTTGCCTCTAAAGAAGCAGAAAAAGATTACTATGAACATGAAGCAAATGAAACAGATTTCCTTGCTTGGTATAAAAAACAAGATCATCCGGAATATGAAAAACCTTCTGTGACCGTCGATATTGTTATCATGGGTTATAACAAGGTAGAAGATCAGTTGAAGATCTTACTGATTCAACGTCGTGGCAATCCTTATCGTAATTCCTGGGCATTACCTGGTGGTTTTGTCGAGAGAAATGAATCAACCAACGACAGCGTTCGCCGCGAAACGGCCGAAGAGACTGGCCTGATCATTGGAAGAAAAAATGTTGAACAACTTCATACATTTAGTTCACCAAATCGTGATCCGCGCGGTTGGGTCATTACCGTCAGCTATTTGGCTTTCATCGGACAAGTCCCGCCGACAGCCGGCGATGATACTCAAGATGCACGTTGGTTCAATATGGAACGTCATGGTGATACGATTTGTTTAACTAGTGAAGAAGATATTTCCATTGAAATCGATCTAGCAACCGGAAAGTCTATCGGTAAAGATACCTTGGCCTTTGACCACAATGAGATTATTCGCAAAGCCTTTAATCGCGTCGTCAATAAAATGGATCATGAGCCGCTGATTTTACAAGTCTTAGGTGACGAATTCACGATCACTGAAGCACGAAAAGTCTTTGCGAAATTTTTAGGTGTTGATTTTAGAACCGTTGACCATTCCAATTTCAAAAAAGCAATGCTGCAATATTTTGACGAACTTGGCGAACGACCCGTTGGAATTGGTCGTCCATCAAAGATTTATCGTCTAAAAGATGAGATTGGTGAAAAAAAATAAATTTTTTACTTACATCAAATGGAAAAATCTGTTTATAATGGAGAAGCAAAAAAATTGTCTTTCCATAACGCAGTGAAGATTCCCAAAAGTGGTTGTCGTAGCGAGTTATACGATTGCCACTTTTTTGTATTCAAATATATTAGGAGGATTTTCATGCCAAGAAATAAAAGAGAAAGTTTTGTTTATACGATAATGATGTGTTTTGTGATGGTGTTCTGGATGAGTTTGTACAATATTTATTTACACGCAGGCACTTTCACATTAGAAGTTTTAGAAACTGCCTGGGTCGGTTTGCCTTTGGGTTATTTATGCGCGTTACTTTTGGACTGGTTTGTCGTATCAACGCCTGCAAAAAATTTCGCCTTCAAAATACTGCCTGATTCAGCGGGACCTGTCCGAAAGGTCCTTACCATTTCTTGTTGTATGGTTTTACCAATGGTCTTCTTCATGTCCTTATATGGTGCTGTAGAAGTATTGAGCCACACCCAAAATTGGGATCAACTCTTCATTATTTTGGGGACGAATATTTTGAAAAACATCGTTATGGCGATTCCTTTTCAATTATTTATTGCTGGACCCCTCGTTCGAAAAGTATTTAGAACCATCTTTCCAGTTGGTACGATTTTAGCATAATTTCTAGATGAATCTATAAAATAAAAAGATCCGAACCTCTATAATTGCTTCTGTAATAAACAGCGGCATTGTATTATAGAGAGTTCGGATTTTTTATTTAATTTTATACCATAAGTTCGAATTTATTTGATAAAAAAACTCTCCCAATAAGAGAGAGTTCAACATTTATTCTACTGCTGCTTTTTTCATTTGTTTGCTTCGTAATTGTCCGCAAGCCGCATCGATATCTGTCCCATGCTCTTTTCGGATTACACAATTGATTCCATTTTTTTTCAAAACATCATAAAAACGCAACACAGCTGCTTTGCTGCTACGTGAGTATTGGTCGTGTTCACTGACTGGATTATACGGAATCAAGTTCACATAGACAAGTTTTTTCTTATCTTTCATTAAATCTGCCAATTGCTGTGCGTGTTCCGGCTGATCATTCACTCCGGATAACATGATGTATTCAAAAGTCACCCGGCGATTGGTTTCTTCAATGTAATAATCGACGGCTCCCATTAGTTTTTCGATTGGAAAACTGCGATTAATCCGCATGATTGATGAACGAATCTCATTATTTGGCGCATGCAATGAAATCGCTAGGTTCACTTGCAACCCATTTTCCGCAAATTTTTTGATTTTCGGAACCAATCCACTTGTTGAAACAGTAATGTGGCGAGCACCGATGGCCATTCCTTTATCATCATTGATAACATGGAGAAAGTCCATCACATTGTTGTAGTTATCAAAAGGTTCTCCGATTCCCATCACAACAATATGAGAAACACGCTCCTCTTCACCTCGTTCGTCAAAATAATGTTGGACTAACATAATTTGAGCAACGATTTCTCCTGCTGTCAGATCGCGTTGTTTTTTCAATAAACCTGATGCACAAAAAGTACAACCGATGTTACAGCCTACTTGTGTTGTAACACAAACAGACAAACCATACTCTTGGCGCATCAACACTGTTTCGATCATCAAGTGATCCGGCAATTCAAACAAATATTTGACTGTTCCATCACTGGCTTCTTGTACGACCAATTGTTTTAGTGGATTAATGATGAAATTTTCTTCCAGCAAAGCAATCGTTTGTTTTGATAAATTACTCATTTGTGCAAATTCTGTTACTCGACTACGATAAAGCCATTCCCAAACTTGGGTCGCGCGAAATTTTTTCTCCCCATGTTCTAAAAACCATTCGACTAATTCTTCTCTTCTTAAACCATAAATTGAGGGTCTTTCCAAAGTATTACCTCCTACTGTATTTCGAAACGTTCACTCGTTCTATTAGTAGAACAAGTGTAACAACAAAGTCAGAAATTCAAAAAGTTTCTCTTCTTCGTACGTCTACCTCTTTTGATCAACTGGCTCTCGATACATTGTTATTATACAAAGATTCGAGTTCTCATAAATCCAGAATTATCCAGTTAAAAAATTGGCAACATCCGCTACATACTATAACCGATTCACAAAGAGAAAACAATTAACTTTGGAAAAAACAAAAAATAGTCTAGATTTCTCTAGACTATTTTTTACCCTTCCAACGGGTTTTCTGGTTCTTCTTCAACTTTTTCTAAAAGGACTTCTCGTGGCTTACTGCCAGTTGACGGTCCAATGACACCATGATCTTCTAATTCATCAACGATTCGGGCTGCTCGATTGTAGCCAATTCGGAAACGGCGTTGCAGTAAAGAAATACTTGCTGTCTGCATATCAACAACTAATGCCTTGGCTTCTTCATACAATTCATCTTGAGGGTTTTCTGACGGCGAAGACGTTGTTTCTTCTGTTGGCATCATTTTTTCTTCATAATGAGCTTCTTGCTGATCAGAAACAAATTCTACAATCTGCTCTACTTCGTGATCGGAAATAAACGCACCTTGGACACGGATTGGTTTATTTTCACCCATTGGCAAGAACAGCATATCTCCGCGTCCTAAAAGTTTTTCGGCGCCATTGCCATCAATGATCGTTCGAGAATCGGTCCCGCTAGAAACAGCAAAAGCAATACGTGATGGCACGTTGGCTTTGATGATACCTGTGATAACATCAACACTTGGACGTTGTGTAGCTAAGATCATATGGATTCCAGCAGCACGTGCCATTTGAGCCAATCGAGTAATCGCATCTTCGACTTCGTTACTTGCTACCATCATCAAGTCGGCTAATTCATCAACGATAACCACAATAAATGGTAAAATTGGTCGATTTTGGCCATCTTCTAAATTTTTCTGAATAACCAATTCATTAAATCCTGAAATATTCCGTACACCAGTTGCCGCAAATTTTTCGTAACGCTCTTCCATTTCTTGCACGACCTTTTGTAAAGCCTGTGCCGCTTTTCTTGGATTGGTCACAACAGGTGTCAACAAATGAGGAATCCCATTATAGACATTCAACTCGACCATTTTCGGATCGATCATCATGAGTTTTACTTCATTTGGTTTTGCCCGCATCAAAATACTGGTAATGATTCCATTGATTGCAACAGATTTCCCACTTCCGGTTGAACCGGCAATCAGCAAATGAGGCATTTTTGTTAAATCTGCCGTTCGGACCATTCCGGAAATATCGCGTCCTAATGGAACTTCCAAAATTTTATCAGGATGATTCGGTTGTGATTCAATAATATCTCGGAAAGATACCGTACTGATTGTACTATTAGGTACTTCGATTCCAATCAATGATTTTCCAGGGATGGGCGCTTCCATCCGCACATCTTTTGCAGCTAAAGCTAGGGCGATATCATCTGTTAAATTGACGATTTTGCTGACTTTGACACCTACAGCTGGCTGAACTTCAAATTTTGTAACTGATGGTCCTAAACTAGCTTTGACAACTTTGGCATCAACACCAAAACTATTGAACGTTTTTTCTAATACTTTAATATTTTGCTCGATCTTTTTGTATTCATCGCTTTGATCCGTTGCTGGAATCGAGTCTAACAACGTTGAAGGCGGCAATTGATAATCGTGGTCTTCCGGTTCAGCATTAATTTCAAATTCTAATTCGCCTGGATCTTCGATTTCTTCTTCTAGCTGCGCATTTTTCGTAGTTACTGGTGTTGGTATTGGTTCTAAATTTTCTTGAAACCCTTCGATTGGTACTAAAGTCATTTGTTCGGGAGCTTTAGTTTCGCGTTCTGAACGGTTAGTTACTTGTTCTTCGTCTGTGAACGGCGGAATCTCTTGTTTAGCTTCTGTCCGCTCTGCTTCCATCCTAGCTTTTTCTGCTGCACGTTTTTCTGCTTGAGCTTGTGTTTTTTGTGCTTGACGTTCAGCTTTTTTAGCCTCTTTCAACGCTTTTTTTTCATCAGATTCTGTAAATTTTGTCTGGATTTTTTCAGTAAATTCCGCTAAATAATCTGTTACTTGGTTAAATTCTAGGAGACTGAATAAAAAGACTCCTAGGACCAATAATAATCCTGCTATCAAATAGCTGCCGACTTGTGATACTAAAAAATGTGTCAAATTATAAAGAAGTCCGCCCAGCATCCCGCCACCGACATTTTGGGTAATCTGATTTCCTAAAAAATCAGACATCAATAAATCCCATGTCGTTTTTAAAATATTAGGATTTTTACTTTGGACATTGGCAAATAAACGTGCATGTAGAACCAATAAGATTCCTAAGTAGAATATGCCCACTCCGCTCCAACGCCGTGTCTTAGTTATGCGTAATTTATTATTCTTAGCTACAAGTAGCCCGCCATATCCTCCGAGTACTATTGCCAAAAACTGATACGTATTACCACCAATCAGCCGTAATACATTCGCTATCAAATTTCCTAAAAAACCTAACTTAAACAAGGAAAAAATCATGAACAAAATGAATAAAAGCCCGATACCGATAATTAGGCGCTGTTCTTGTAATTGTTTTTGTTTTTTTGTTTTTCTTTTTTTCTTTGTACGCTTTTTTTGCGCCATGCTATCCCTCTTTCCATTCTGTACCATTATACAAAAAAAAGAAGGCGAACAAAAGTTTTGTTCGCCTTTTCTTTCCGATTAAAGATTGTTTTCTCATTACTCTTTTGGTAAAGTCAACTCTTCGCCAAACCATTTCTTTGAGATTTCACCGTATTTTCCATCTTCTTGGATCTTTTTGAATGCACTATTAATTTTTTTCACTAGCTCTTTGTCGCCTTTACGTGCACCAACAGCAAAATCTTCATTTTTGAAACCAACGCTGAAAATATTGTACGTTTCTAATTTACCAGCTTGTTTCAAATAATAATCTGCATATACTTTATCGATTAATAATCCATTGATTCGGCCATTTTCTAAATCGATCATCGCTTCATTGAAACTAGCATATAATGTAGCATCATTTTCTTTTACGATATCTTTTAATATCTTTGTTTGATTATTGAATGCTTCATAACCAGAAGAACCTTCTTGTGCTCCTAAGATTTTGCCTTTCATCCCTTTTGCATCTGTGATTCCACTATCTTTTTTAGTCACTAAGACTTGTTCATTTTGGGCATATGCATCTGAAAATAGAACTTTCTTTTCCCGTGATTTTGTTACTGTATACCCATTCCAAATCAAATCAATGGTTCCATTTTCCAACTCATTTTCTTTCATTGACCAATCGATTGGTTGGAAATCTGCTTTGACGCCATATTCTTTAAAAACTTCTTTAGCAAGATCTACATCAAAACCAACGATTTTACCATCTTCATCTTTGAAACCCATCGGAACAAATGTATCATCTAAACCAATCGTTACTTTTTTGTCTTTTTCAATGTTTTTCCAGCTGTCGTCACTGCTGGCTTCTTTCTGACCACAAGCCGCCAATGTTACCAAAGTTAAAGCAGCTGCCATTCCCAAAACAATCTTTTTCAATTTCATACTTATTCCTCCTAATTTTTTTAAGCTTATAAAACAAAGCTGAGTTTGACGTCATTTATTTAATTGGTTCTACCTTTAATAATTGATCCCCGATTTCTTCAGCAAAGACCAAGTCATGAGTAACAACGATTTGAGTAACTCCATCGGCTTTAAGTTCTAAAATCAAATTCGCTACTTGCTGACGTAAAGCCGGGTCTAATGCGCTGGTAGGTTCATCGTAAGCCAAAACCTTGGGATTCATCGCCATCGCACGAGCAATCGCTAAGCGTTGTTTTTGTCCACCAGATAGTTGATACGGATAATTATTTAATAATTCTTCGATGCCTAATAAACTCGCTAAATGTTGCGCCTTATTCGTATACGTCTCTTTGTCTTCTTTCAAAACTAACCGTGGACCAATGGTGATATTGTCTAAGACACTTAAATGTGGAAATAATTGAAAATCTTGGAAAACTACACCAACAACTTGTTCTTGTTCTTTTGAACCGGTCGGATCAAAAGGATTTCCATCTAGTAAAAAAGTTCCGCTGTCTGCTGTTTCCAATCCTGCCAGCGTTCTTAATAAAGTTGTTTTCCCACCACCGGATGGGCCGACAATTGCTAAGATCTGTCCATCAGGAATCACCAGATCCAAATTATCAATCACTTTCTTATTGCCAAACGATTTATTTACTTTTTTTAATTCAATCATTTTTTTCACCTACCTATCGATAATAATTCAGACGATTTTCTAGTTGTTTCAAGATAACGGACGTAATCCCTGTCAATGCTAAATAAATAATGGCTACTCCGAATAATGGGAGCAAGGTGGTATCTCGTTCCATCGCGATTTTTCCCGCCCGCATCACATCGGATAAACCTAAAATATACACAAGTGAGGTATCTTTTACTAAATTGATCACTTCATTTCCAACTGATGGCAAAACGATCTTGACAACTTGCGGAATGATGATTCGTGTTACTGTTTGAACAGGAGTCAAGCCGATTACTTTTGAGGCTTCGTATTGACCAACTGGAATGGATTGAATCCCGCCTCGGAAGATCTCTGCATAATAAGCGGCATAGTTCAATATGAACGCAAACAGTGCGGCTTCGAAACGATCAAAAATAATTCCAACCAACGGTAACCCATAAAATACAAAAATCAATTGTAACAGTAATGGTGTCCCACGCATAATCCAAACGTAAAAACGTAAGATCCATTGTAATGGTCTAAAACGACTAGCTAACCCAAAAGATAGCAACACTCCTAACGGCAATGAGCCTAATATCGTATAAATAAATAATTTCAGTGTTGTTGTTGCCCCTTGTAATAATTGTGGCATGACTTCGACTAGATAATTCATCTCAATATCCCTCCATGTTATCGAAATTTGTACGGCCTAAAAATACTTAATCTTGACTCCAGTGATTCTACTTGAGGCCGAATTGGCAACAGCTAGTTTCCTATGAAAGAAATCTTTTCCCATATTAGCTTCATGCATACCAGCCAACTATACTGATGTTGGCTCATACTTTACTGATTGCAACAAACTACGTTAGATTGACAAAAAAACGTCCTCTGGTATTTCTACCAGAGGACGTTAACTACGTGGTTCCACCTCATCTTTGTTCTTTTTTCACAAAAAGAACCTCTATGGGTCAGTTTTCCAAACAGTGAAATAAAAAAAGTCCTTTAGTCACTAGGACTAAAGGACGTAATTACGTGGTTCCACCTTTTTTTATCGTCGTCTCACAACGAACGATCTCAACTGGTCAATCTGACCTCTGCGCTAACGGGCTCTCCCGGATTGGCCTACTTATTCAGCCAATCGACTCAAAGATGTGGTTCACAATTAATCGCTGTCTCTTTTCACCAACCAGAGACTCTCTTAAAGCAAATAAACTGCTACTCTTCTTTTCATTGTCGTTTGATTAAGTTGAATCATACTTTACACGCCTTCACAGGATTTGTCAACAAATAATCTTCATCTTTTTTTCATTTGTTTCAAATTTAATTTTCAGGAACAAATTGAAATTTCGTCCAAGGCTTTAAAAAGTCCAATAAAATCCGCGCATCTTGAGGGATCTTCCCAACTAAATTTTTCCGAGAATCACTATGTGGCTCCAAAACGATTTGTAATTCATTTTTATATTTCCCAAAATCATCATTACCGACAACAACATCACCAATTTGAAATTCTTGTGTATTATCGTGAACAGGATTTGCTTTATCTTTATAAACTACACGCGTCATGGTAGAACGAGCCGCCATTGATGTAATATCTCCTCGGCGAAAATGATTTGGATAAGCAATAATCTTGCGTTCCACATCAGAGATATCTGGTACCAGTTCAATCCCTAAACTCAATTTGTATCGATCGACTGCAGCCACTTTTTCTAATTCTTCATCAGAAGCATAGGCATTTCCGATGATTACGGTATCAATCAATCCTGTCGCAAACATGTGACGTGCTTGCAGATCAATCGGCAAATGGCGATGCATTTCCAAAGTCGGCAACCCATCATTCACATCCCAAGGACCATATTTTGCCTCATGACTTGTGATAAAAGCAGCTGTTTTGATGCCATGGCCTTTAAACCGTTTGCTGCAGCTGACAAAAAAATCATAAGGCAATGCTGAACCTTCTTGAGGATAGAAGTTATGACATCCATAAATAAATGGTTCATTGGCTTCATAAGATAAAATATTATCAAGATAAGCCACGTTGTTACTCATGTTCAATTCAATCGCTAAACCTTCAGGATTATAGCTTAACATCGCTTCTTTGTTTCCATCAAAACCTTCATCCAACCGAATCCCTTCTGCACCAAGCTCTGCAAAAAAATGTAGATTATCATAAGAGATTCCTAAATCATCAAAAATTGAAGGTGCGATATCTAAGACGGTTTCAAACCCTAAATCTTTTGCATAGTGGATGATATTACCAAATTTTTCACTGACTTTTTCTTTTCCTTCAGTTACTTCTAACATACTCATAAAAATCCGAGTATAACCTAACTTCGCTGCTTTTTGGATGTACTCACGATCAGCTTGCGGATCACTATGGTCAGGATAGATTGAGATGCCTAATTCACGTTTCATTTATTTTCCTCCTACTCAATTAGATGAATCTTCCAAAACATTTCTTTTTGTTACTTCTTTGAACCAGTAACCAGACTTTTTGATAGTCTTGATTTGGGTATGAATATTGTTTGAAATGAATCCATAACGATTTTTATAAGCATTCAGCCATGACCAGCAATCAATTGGTGTCCACATATGGTAACCAAAACAGTTTGATCCCTCTTTGATCCCTTTATGCAACCATTCTAGATGTTCCTGTACAAAATCAATTCGGTAATCATCTTCAATCACACCCTCAGCATTTTTAAAGCGCTCTTCATTTGAGACGCCCATGCCATTTTCAGATACATACCAAGGGATATTTTTATAATTTTCTTTGATATTGATTGCAATATCATACAATGCTTTAGGATAAATTTCCCAACCGCGATCAAGATTCACACGACGCCCCGGCATATCATACGCATCATAATATCGATCTGGCATCCAAGCACCGACTGAGTTTGGCGCAACATCAGGTGCTTTTACTCGATTTGGATGATAGAAATTTACACCCAAGAAATCGACAGTATTATTTTTTAATATCTCTTTTTCTTCTTCTGTCGTTTCCCATAAAACATTGTCTTTCGTTAATAATTCTTCCAATTCAGCTGGAAAATGTCCATAGATTGCTGGTTCTAGAAACATTTTGTTGTTCCACAGTTCCGCAATCCGTGCTGCTTCTTGATCTTCTGGTGCATCAGATGCTGCATAAGTTGGCGTAAGATTCAAGATTGTTCCGATTTGCGCGTCTTTGACGGCTAATTTTCGAAAAGCTTGAATTGCTTTAGCTGAAGCCAAATTCAAGTTATAAGCCACTTGTACCGCTTTTTTTCCATCAACAATATTTGGGTAATGGAATTGGAATAAATACTCGCCTTCTACTACGACCATCGGTTCATTGTGGGTCGTCCAAAATTTTACTCGATCCCCAAATAACTCAAAACATTTTTGTGCAAAGCCGACATATAAATCAACCACTTCTTTTGATTCCCAGCCGCCATATTTATCATACAACTCTACTGGCAAATCAAAATGATGCAGATTCAGCGTCGGTGTCATACCTTCAGCTAACATTGTGTCAATCACGTTGTTGTAAAAATCGACGGCCTCTTGATTGACAGTATTTGTTTCTAAATCATCGATTAAACGGCTCCATTGGATGCTAGTTCGCAGACTATTCATGCCGATTGACCGCATTAGTTTGGTATCTTCTTTATAACTATTGTAAAAATTTGAGGCAGTATCTGGTCCTACATGATCGTAAAATTTTTCTGGTTCAATCTCAAAATGGTAATCAAAGACATTGGCATGTTTTTTATTAAAACGTCCTTCACTTTGCGGACCAGATGTTGCAGCACCCCACCAAAAATTCTTGGGAAAAGTTTTCATTGTAAGTCTCCTAACTTAGCTAGTTTTTTTGAAATATTTTTCATGATCTAATCATAAAAGTCGAAAAAAGGGGGCAGGGATCGAGTGATCCATAACCCCCTAATAATCCTTACGCTTCATTCACTTTTTTTAGTTCTTGCCTTGTTGCTAATGAAACAAATGGGACATACATAATGACTGAGATTACTAAGTTCACTGCCGCTAGAATAGCACCTGAGAAACTTGATGTCGCTAAGAATCCGCCAATGATTGGTGGTGTTACCCATGGCGGCATTACTGTCGCTGCTGGCACCCAACCGAACTTCGTTGCAAAATAAGCTGTTGTTACACAGACCATCGGTGTCAAGATAAATGGAATGAACATAATCGGATTCAATACTAATGGCAGACCAAACATCAATGGTTCATTGATGTTAAAGATACCAGGAGCAGCTGCCAAGTTGTTCACGACCATAAAAGGTTTATTTTTACGACCAACTAAATAAATAGCGATGACTAAACCAATTGTTACACCCGTACCACCCATGTTTACGAATGAGTCGATGAATGGTTTGTTAACGATATAAGGAGCCGCATCGCCTGCAGCAATCGCAGCATTGTTTGCTTCAATCGCTGGAGCATTGATGGCTTGCATGAATGGATCAATCATATTAGCACCATGTAATCCAAAGAACCACAAGAATGGTGTAATGAACGCAATTAATAATGCTGATCCATAAGAATTTGCTAAGCCCATAAATGGTTCTTGAACCAATGCATAGAATTCAGCAAACATATCTTCAACACCAAATCCGGCGATGATTGCTGCAATCAAGCCAAAAATTGAAACCGTAATCATTGCTGGGAATAGTGAAGCAAATGACCGAGCAACTGCCGGTGGTACGCCATCTGGCATTTTAACGATCAATTTTTCGTTACCAACTAAACGAGTAAAGATTTCTGCAACCACAATCCCTACAATCAATGCTACGAATAATCCTGATGAGTTCATTCCGCTTGTTGCCGCACCTAAAGTAAAGAACGAAGCAACGGACACGACACCTGTTCCGATTGGATCTTTTCCGTAGTGATGCGCTAAGTTGTACGCCACTAAGAAAGCGATGAAGACTGAAAGAACACCAAATGTTCCGTTCCAAACTGCTCCACCAAATCCTTGCCAAGAATCACCACCAAAAATACCGCTCATGAATTTTTGGAAAGCCGGAATCGGCAAATTGTTGAACATCACTGCTAAGGCGCCTAAAATCATTAACGGCATTGTTATTGTAAAGGCGTCCCGAATCGCGATCAAATGACGTTGGTTACCGATTTTTGACGCATGTGGGATAAAGTGTTTTTCCATAAAATTAATAAATCCATCCATTATTTAATTCCTCCTAATTAAAAATAGTCATAAAAACTTTGTTGCCCTTTTGAAAAAAGCTCAGCTTCGACTCCGTTTGAGACAGTAAACTTACCTAAGAAGATTCCTTCGGCTAAAGTTAATTCTCCCAATAATAATTCGCTCCATCCATGAATAGAAGCACTGATATCACCTGATTTTTGTACTTTTTGACAAGTCCCCTGACTGATCAGCCAGCTGCCAACATTCCAAGGACATTCTTTATCTTCGGTCACTTCTAAAATAATTTCTTCTTGGTGTATCGGTAGTTTCATTAATAATTGCTCAATGTCAATAATTCGACTCATCATATAAGGTTCTAAAGTAATCGTAAGACATTCTTGTTCTTGAAAGCATTTTTCAATGCGTTCATGAACAGGTGCATGATAAAGAAATTCTTCAAATGATGAGACATGGGCCTTCAAGTACGTTAATAATTTTTTCAGTGCGAATTCATTTTCATAGGCAAGCTCATCAACAACTAATGTGCTGCCTTGCATACGATAAATAATGTAGCCTTTTGCTGTAGCGGTATCATCAAAAGTTACAGCATAAAAACGATGGGGATAATATTCATCCAAACGTTCCCACCACCAGTCCTCGCGAACAACCGTTCCAATTTGTCGTTGAATCAACAAATGTTGGTAGATTGATTGGATCAGCGGTTTCATCTGTTGCCAAGTTCCACGTTTCACACTCCCTCTTTTATCACTTGTCAAATAATGAAAAGCGTTTGCTGGTATGCGATAAGTTTTTCTGCGGCTTGTCGGTTCATAACCAAATTTCCGATAAAAAGCTTCTGAAAAAGGAGCCAATTGAGAAACAGCTACACCTTGCTCATAAAGATCGGACAAAAGTTCAGGCATGATTGTACTGATGCCGCCTTGACCTCGATATTCTGGATAACTAGCCACATAACCAACACCGGCCATTTTGACTCTTTGTTGAAAAAGTTGTATCTCAAAATGATTCGCCATGACTAAATTAGTCAATTCATTTTCCTGATACACACCATAACAATCCGCGTGTTCATAACGAGATAAAAATAGCGGGTCATCGATGATGGATTGTTGTTTTTTAAAAGCGTATTCAATTAAATCGGTGATCGCCTTCAATGTTTGATGATCACGAGTTAGTTTCACGAGATCACTTCCTTACTCATTTCCCAAACGTTTATAAAGATCAACGACTTCTTTTGCCATGTCGTTGAAAGTGATACTCGTCATTAGATGGTCTTGACTATGCACGGCTAAAAGTGTAATCGTCATTGGATTTCCGCTAGCTTCATCTGTCAACAACCCCGTTTGAGAATGATGCGCTTCAACGAGGGCTTGATCAGCGGCTTTCAGTTTTTCTTCCGCCAAAGCAAAATCACCTTGTTTCGCTGCTTGAATCGCTTCCATGGCATCACTTTTAGCATTGCCCGCATTGATGATCAGCCCCATTACTGCTTCTAATTGTTCTTGACTCATTGTTTCACTCATCTGTTACACCTCTATTTCATAAGATTAAGGGCAGTAGTTAAAACAGCCTCGCCGTTCATCATACCGTAATCTTTCATATCGATAACCGCTACTGGGATTCCTTGATCCGCTAGTTTAGTCTCAAATTGATTCTTCATAAAACGAACTTGCGGTCCTAATAGTAAAACGTCGACTGGTTTACTGGTATCTTCTAGTTTTGTATCTGCTTCTGAAGCTGAGACTGCAAAGATTTCTGATTCAACACCTTCTGCTTCAGCTGTTTTTTCCATTTTTGTTACTAATAAACTGGTGCTCATTCCTGCGGCACAAACTAACATGATTCTTTTCATCGTTGACACCCCTTCAATTTTTTCTTATTCACTTTATATAATGCAAGTTATGTGCCAACTTTTTTATCACACAGAAGCTTTAATGATAGGGTTTTCAATTTACACACAAAAAAACCGAGATTACACACTGTGTAACCCCAGTTCAATTCGATTATCTTCAAGTGTTTTAACAATATAAGCAATATCATCTTCGGTAAAACGAATAGCAAATTGTTTTTCAATGATAGATAGATTAGCGGCAGTTTGATTAAACCGCTTTTGGTGTTGCTGATGGAAATATTTCACATTCTCAAACATTGGCCGCACTTCAGCTTTTTTGATCTTATCTACTAAAAAAGCAATGTGGACACTAAGCGCTTGTATCGCAGTATTCTCAATAATCAATTCTTGGTCTTTTCGAATTCCTTGCAATACATCATCAATCAATAAAAAGAGTGTTTTTACATCGATCTCAGGAGAAAAATCTTTGGTCAACGAATCCACCATCTCTGGTAGTGTGATTGTACTTCCTAATAAATCTTGGAACTCTAAGATCTTATCTCTTTTGAATAGATTCATCGCTGGGATAAATGGAATCTTTTGGTAGTGAATCTCCATCGTTCCCACAATCGCCACGATGTCTTTATGTGTAATCAACTGATCTATCCGATGCTTGAAACTTTCCCGCTCTAATGATTGCATCTGAATAATCTCAAATTCTTCCAAATTGACAATCTGGGAAACAACTTCGTTCAAACGCTTAGAAACTCCCTCACCAGTAAAACAGGCGACGATGATTACCTTCTTTTCATCTTTTTGTGTGGGTTCTTCTAGACGGACCATGCTTTGGAACATTGAGATGACACTTGTATAAATCTCTTCTAATGATCGACCAAGTGTTGCCAAACGCAAGCTTTCTAAGACTAGCATCGTACTAGCCATCGAAATTACTAGAGTGCGGATTTCCATCTCATGAAAGATCAAATTACCAAAATTATTCGGTGAGCCCATATCTGTCAATAAGATGATTCCTTCTGAAAAGGACTCTTTTCTTCCTTGAATATAATTTTTAATCTGACCATACATTGTCTCCGTATCCAAAGTCAACGGCATATTAAATGCGATTCCCTTTTTCGTTCCTAAAAGATCTTGGACTGTCTCTAGCATACTGGAAGCTGTTGATTTTCCATGCATAACGACAAATACTGTCACTTGCCGTTCATCGATTTTTTGAGCTTCTTGATTATCCATAGTTAAAAACATCGTGATAAATCCAATTTCATCCAATGGAATCAATATATTATAAGCTGCTTCGATTCGATTAGAAAACTCAATGGCCAACTGGAATTCTTTTGAATAATTACGACGAATATCATTCAAATTGGGATGTGTAATGAATTGGTTTCCACGAATCCGCTCAATTGTTGAACTGATATGCAGCGCGAAAGCAAAACGTACCTTTTCATCATATTCACGCTTCATTTGGCTAGCGGCAAAATCATAGAGACTATTCACCAGTTGCCAAAGTTCATCAGAGATAATCTCTCGATAAGCATTTGTATGAGATAATTCCTCAACATATGTCTCAAAATATTGATCGACATCATCAGAAATCAGCTCCTCCAAATCAATCTCCGATAGATTTTCACGTCCTAATTTTTCTAGTTTATACGTAATAGAATGATAAACTTCCATGTCTTTATTGGGATCTTGTCCCCAAACAACTTCTTCAGTACCAGGTTTCAACGTGAGGTAAAGATTTTTCTTATCCATAAATGGTGTTAATTTGTCTTGGACTTCATTCATTCGAAGCAAGCCTTTTTGTACGACTAGCGGCAGGTCCTCTTCTACGATCATTAATTTTTCTAACTGACTGTTGGTTTGGTGATGTAAAAATGCCTTGGCACAAACCAACTTCAAATCGCGTTTTAATTGACCGATGTTTCCTTCAGCGTGGTAGAGCAAAAATGCCAGCAGACTTCGTTTATCAATCGCAATCTCCTGCAACAAGCGATTGGCTTCTTGTTGTAAAAATTCTTTAATAATCGCCAAACGCTCATCTAATGAACGTTCTGCTAAAGACGGTAGTTCGATCTGCATTGGGATACGACGATTGAATGTCGACAAGAACATTGAGCTTGTTTCCGTAGTAGCACCAATAATCTGTACAGAAGCATGTTTTTCTTGACTGTCTCCCAATGAACGAAATGTTCCTTTGTCAATAAACGTAAAGAGCATTTCTTGTCCTTCCGGCGGCAATCGATGGATCTCGTCTAAAAACAAAATTCCCCCATCGGCTTTTTCCATCAATCCTTCGCGAGTTTCTTCAGCACCGGTAAAAGCACCTCGTTTTACTCCAAAGATATGACCATAAAGTAATTGTGGATTTTGCGCATAGTCAGCACAGTTGAAGGTGATGAATGGTGCATGTTCATCTAAAACTTCTGCAGAAACAGCAAACCGATACATACATTCAGCAAACATCGTTTTTCCGGTCCCTGTCTCGCCAAAAATAATCGTATGCAATCCATGGGGCGGATATAAAATCGCCGCTTTTGATTTTTGAATCTGACTTTTAAGTGAGTCCTCGCGGCCGATCAAATTATCAAAATTGATATGTTTTTCAGTGGATACTGCAGCAATTTGAAACTTTACTGGGCGGCCATCAATTTTTTTGACAGTACCGTCTTTTGTCAGCTCATTCAAATAACGACTGACATTCGTCCGGTCAACTCCCAGTTGATTTGCCAATTCTTGTGCCGTTTGTTCGTTAGGATTTGCTCTCAATGCTTCCAATACTTCATCTTTTCTTGATTTCAAAAAAATCCCTCCTGCAAATGGTCTAAACCTTTTATATTGTAACCCTTTTCTTTTTGGATTTCTACTAATTATCCCTGAAATAGCTGAGATCCTTTTTATCGAAAGGAAGAAAAAATTCTTTCCATTGCCTGTGAGATTTCTATTTCAGAAACATCGTTCATTAAGTAATGTTCTAATAATCCAACAAGTCCGTGAGCAAAAAAGATCGTTGTTAATTGTGATTGCCCCATCATTTGTTCCATTAAGTGAGCGATTAGAAACTGAGCAAAAAATCCTTGCTTGTCTGCGCTAAGCAATCGGCCTAATTGTCTCCGATGATCTCGGATATAGTCAAATGTCTTATCCAACTTTTGCTGATTACTCATTTCACCATTTTTCTCACAGTAATCGACCAACTCCTGCATTTCATGAGCAATGCTTTTTTCAAGTAGGTCATCTTTATCAATAAAATGAAGATAGAAGGTCCCGCGATTGATGTCCGCTATCTGGCAAATCTGACTCACAGATATTTCTTCATAACTTTTTTTCTTTAAAAGTTGATAAAAAACTACTGTGATTACTTTTTGTGTTTTTCTCTTCCGTCGATCCACTTTTTTCTCCAATCAATTTTTTATTTCTGTTCATTTATCAACAAAATTACTTTTTTGTTGATTGAAAATGCTTCATCGTCAATTTATTATAGTGTACATAAGTTGATTAATCAACATCTGTTGATTTTTGAGGATTAAATAAAATGAGAATCTTAATATACGGTGCTGGCATCCAAGGAAGTTATTTGGCCCATTCACTGATTAATGGAAATAATGACGTCACACTTTTAGCTCGAGGAAAAAGAAAGAAAAAACTGATAACCGATGGTCTAGTATTGCATCACTCGATTCAGCGAAGACAAACCACTGATTCCGTCCGCGTGATTGAGACACTTCAACCAGCAGATACTTATGACTTGATTTTTGTTACGATGAAATACAGTGATTTTCCATTAATCATTGACCAACTAGCCCAAAATAGCAGTTCAACGATACTATTTATTGGTAATCAGATAGATGCAGTGACCTTAGAAAAAGATTTATTAGAAAAAAGTACACAGCACAAAAACATTTATTTTGGTTTTCAAATGACTGGCGGCACCTATACCGAACAGGGGACCTCTGTTTTACGTTTTGGTAAAGGTCGAATGAAAATTGGTTCATTGCATGCTGATTTTAAGCTTGCTCGGTTATTAGACAATGCATTTGACGGAACAAACTATAGTTGGAAATATGAGGCGAAAATGGATGATTGGTTAAAAAATCATGCTACCATGATTTTAGTTCAAAATTCTTTTGAGTATATTCATGATTTTTCACCATCAATCATCCGAACAGCGGATAATTTGTCGACTCTTTCACTCTCATTAAAAGAAAGTTTTGAATTATTGGAAGCTAGCGGCAGCGAAATTCTGCCTAAATGGCAAAAATTCTTCTTTCAACATCCTGCCCTTACAAAAAGCTTTTTTTCACTTTACTATCGCTCTCCCATCAGCCAGATGGTTCAAGGAAGTTTCAAAGAGATTTATGAGTTGCTGATTGCTTTTGGCCGTTACCAGACAAAAGCCAGTCCAGAGCTTGATTCTTTGCTACAGAAAGCCAAAGAAAAATATGAAAAAGAACAAGCAACCTTGTCTTGAGTTGCTAAATAAGTTCACAAAATAAGCCGCTAAGATTTCTTTATCTTAGCGGCTTATTGTTAATCATTGTTTTCCATTGCTGCTTTTAATGCTGCAGCGAGTGCACTTTCTTGCGGTTCTTCTTCCGTATTGATTTTTTTCAATAGGCGACGTTCTTCGTGTTTTGTCATTTTTTTCGAACGCTCTTTCTTGTCCAACATCTTCTCAGTTGTCCCATCATACTTGCATCGGAAGTAAGCGCCGTTTTTGCCATCGATAATTTCCATTTTTCGGTGACATTGCGGACACCGATGGTTAGAAACTTTAGGATCTTTCCGTCTACGATAGTTACATTTAGGATTGGTACAGATATAAATTTTTCCATCACGTGTGTTTTTTTCTCGTAATGGAGCACCACATTCTGGACATTTTTTCGCGGTGATTGAGAAGTCTTGATACTTTTTATCACTATATTTGACTTCACTGACTAATTTCTTCGTATCTGCTTCAATCTCTTGTAAGAATTGTTTACTACTGTATTTGCCATTGGCGATTGCTTCTAATTGTTTTTCCCATTTTTCAGTTAGTTCGGGCGTCACTAATGATGGATTGACTAATTCCAATAATTGCTTGCCTTTAGGCGAAACGGCTAAGCCTGAAGTGGTCCGTTCCATCAATTCAGATTTGATTAATTTTTCAATAATCTCTGCGCGGGTTGCAGGTGTCCCTAAGCTATGTTTTTCCATTTGAGCAAGCAACGTGCCTTCATTCAATGGTTTTGGCGGTGTCGTCAACGCTTTTTCAATCGTAAAATTTGGGACGATTTTCATATCTTTTGACCATTGAACAGCTTTTTTTGCTTCTTCTACAGGTTTCCAACCAGCTACTAAAACATTGTTGTGTCGGAAAGTAAAGCTTTCTTTTTGAAAAGTCACTGTTACTTTTTGCTGGCTTTCTTTATGAGCCTCAGCAAATAAACCCAAAAAGCGTGTCACAATCAGATGATAGATCCGCTGTTCATCAGTGGATAATTTTTCATATCTCGGACGTTGTTCGGTGGGAATCAATGCATGGTGATCTGTAACTTTATTATCTTGGAATACTCGTTTTTGTTTAACCTGTGCACCATTTTTGATATACGTTTTTACTTCTGGTGCAAAATCACTAATTGCTTGTAAGCGTTCCTTCATAGTCGCTTTCATATCATTCGTCAAATATTTACTATCGGTTCGCGGATATGTCACGATTTTATGCGTTTCATATAAACTTTGGACTAGTGACAACGTCTTTTTAGCAGAAAATTGATACCGCGCGTTGGCTTCTCGTTGAATCTCTGTTAAGTCATAAGGCAACGGTGCCGGCTCGCTTTTCTCTTTTTCAGTAATCTCTGTTACGATTCCTTTTTGCTGCGACATTTCTTTGACTAATTTTTCAGCCGCCTCTCGTTCAGTAATACTGTAAGGATTTTTTTGGTTTAATTTAGCTTTTTGACCATTGGCTTCTAAAGAAATCACAAAATAATTTTGTGGACGAAATTTTTCAATCTTCTTTTCTTGCTGACGGACCATGGCAAGTGTCGGTGTTTGGACACGCCCCGCTGATAAACTATCTTCGTATTTTACAGTTAGTGCACGCGTGACATTCAAACCCACTAGCCAATCTGCCTTTGCTCGTGCTAAAGCAGATTGGTACAAATTATCATACTCTTTGGCCGGTTTTAATTTTTTGAATCCATCTTTGATCGCCTTATTGGTTTGAGAAGAAATCCACAGTCGTTTGACCGGTTTTTCAAATCGAACATATTCTAAAATCCAACGAGCAACTAGTTCCCCTTCACGACCGGCATCCGTAGCAATTACTGCCTCTGAAATGTCTTTACGTTTCGCAAGTTGCTGGATAGATTTTAATTGGCCACGAGTTTTCGGTAATGGTTTGATACCGATATACTTAGGAATCATCGGCAACGTCTCCATTTGCCAACTTTGCCACTCTTTATTCAAATCCTCCGGCATTTTTAAACTCAATAAATGACCAAGGGCCCAAGTCACGACAACATTGGGTCCTTCAAAATAATTTTTATTTTTTTGATTGGCGTTAAGCACCTTGCTCAAATCTCTTGCAACACTTGGCTTTTCCGCTATAATGAGCTGTTTCATAAAATTCCTTTCTGCTATCAACCGTTACAGGTTGTTCATCTTTTAATAGCGCAAGTCCCCAATACTGTTGTAAATAATCATCACATTCTTCACACCAGCGTTCGTCTTGTTCTTTCCAAAATGCGCTTAAATAATTATGTTTAGCACTGCTATATGTATTAGTCTTTTGGAGCTCGCTCCAACGATGTTCATAATAGGCCACAGCCGCGTCAAATTCTTCAAACGTCGCGGTCTCTTGGATATCTGTCTGCCAATTTTCAAAGAACCACCAAGGTTCATTATCACCGTACATGGTAATTACCTGATACATCTTGCTCTCCTTCTTTCTACCCCAATCATAAGTATCATGAAATGAAAATACAAGAAAAATGTTCTCAACTGAAATAAGAGCAATAAAAATTTTGAAAATCATAAAAAAATTGCAGAAAAATGTTGTTTTTTTCTTAGTTGTATCCTACCACAAAGCAACGAAATTTCCTATGGCTTCTATAAGCCTTGGGATAAAAAATTCTTAAAACATATCTAAACATTCTGACCGATAAACTAATAAAAAAGCTTATAAAGTTTAAGTCTTATTAATAGCAAAATTTCTATTAATTTTTTATACTAATAACTAATCATAATGAAAGAAGTGACGAACATGCTCGATGGACAATTAAAATTTCTTGATTTCTTTCTCAACAATACCATTGAAGGAAAAGAAGATGAAGCAAAAGAAATCTTGATCAAAAGTTTCGCAGATCAAGAGACTGATGCATTAAGTCTTTATGAATTTAAAAAATTGCAAGAACAACTTTTCCCTTTGATTAAGCCTGAAAATTTAGCTGAAGTCAAAGGGGCAATGGCCCACTTTGCTCAAAGTCTTGCTTAATAAAAAGTAGTCAGCGTAGAAATTCTACGCTGACTACTTTTTTTCACAATATGTTTTCGTCATTTAACCTAAATGTATTGCAATTCTTTTGTTGCTTGATAAGCATGATCGATTAAGCCGCCGCCTAGACATTCCATGCCATCATAAAAAACAACAGCTTGTCCTGGTGTGATTGCCCGAACAGGATCATCAAAGATCACTTCTGCACGATCTCCTTCAAGTAATCGAACTGTAACCGGTACGTCTTGTTGACGATAACGGAACTTCGCAGTACATTTAAATTCTTTCAATCGATCTTCATTTGTAGTGAAATGAATCTCGCTAGCATCTAAACTTGTCGCATACAACGCTTCATGATGGAACCCTTGGCCTACGTACAAAGTGTTTGTCGTTAAGTCTTTACCGACTACAAACCACGGATCATTAGTTTTTCCGCCGCCGCCGATCCCTAGACCTTGGCGTTGGCCAATTGTATAATACATCAAACCATCGTGTGTACCTTTTTCTTCACCATCTAAAGTAACCATCTTGCCTTTTTTCGCAGGTAGATAGTTGCTTAAAAATTGTTTGAAATTCTTTTCCCCGATAAAGCAGACACCGGTCGAATCTTTTTTCTTCGCAGTAGCTAAACCCGCCCGTTCAGCAATCGCACGAACTTCTGGCTTTTGCATACCGCCTAGAGGAAACAACGTCTTTGCTAACTGTTCTTGAGATAGCTGACTCAAGAAATAAGTCTGATCTTTGTTATTGTCGACACCACGCAACATGTGTACGACTCCGTTTTCGTCTTTTTCAACTTGAGCATAATGACCTGTCGCCACATAATCTGCCCCTAATTCCATTGCGTAATCTAAGAAAGCTTTAAACTTGATTTCTTTGTTACACATCACATCTGGATTTGGCGTACGTCCAGCACGATATTCTGCTAAGAAATATTCAAAGACACGATCCCAATATTCCTTTTCAAAATTGACAGAGTAATAAGGAATACCGATTTGAGCTGCGACTTTCGCCACATCCTTATAATCTTCTGTCGCGGTACAGACACCATTTTCATCCGTATCATCCCAATTTTTCATAAAAATGCCGACTACATCATAGCCTTGTTCTTTTAACAACAAAGCCGTAACTGATGAATCGACGCCGCCGCTCATTCCTACGACGACTCGTGTGTTGCTGTTAGACACAAATATCACCATCATTTCAATCTAGATTCCGAAAATTCCACGATTTGAAGGTCGCAACTTTTCAGTAACATGCATTATACAACATAAATCCTAAATTTTCGATAAATTATTCTTCATGTAAACTTTCTTGTCTTTTTGTATTGTTTGTATTAATATAAACAATACAAAGGAGGCGGATAAAAATGATTTTAGAAATCAATCCTCACTCAGAAGAGCCGATTTATCTGCAATTACGCAAACAAATTATTATTGGAATTGCTAAAGGTGAATTAAATCCTAACGAACAGTTACCAACTGTTCGACAAATTGCTGATGAGATCGGGATTAATTCAATGACTGTGTCAAAAGGCTATCAACAATTGAAAGAAGAAGGTTATATCCTGACAGATCGTCGTAAAGGAACCGTCATAGCCCCCTTACCAGTTGAATCCAATAAATCCAATGAAAAAAATTTGACACTTTTATTAGCGGAACTTTACTTGGCAGAACCTGACGAAAAAAAGCTGACTGACAAAATCCAAGCTATTTTGTCGTCTTTTAGAAAGGATGAAAACTAATGATGGCACCAATGATTTTAGTAATTTTGATTGCATGTAATGTTATTATGGCTTTTGTCAGCAGTCTATCAGCTAAGCCCCACAATTATGTAATCCTTGAAAATACTTTTCCAGCAGATAAAATCGATGATCCAACAGTCATCAATTTTTCCAAAAAATTTCGCAAGCGCCAATTTCAATTATCCTTTATTTTGACTCTACTTGATCTAACTTTATTAATCCCCATGAAGGATTCGAGTTTTATGTTGCTATTCTTTTTACTATTATATTTGACCATCGGTATGAATTATCTACTCACGTTGCGCTACATTCGTAAAGGCCATCAGTTGATTATTGAAAATAATTGGCAACTACCGACACAACCGATTCAAATCGATACTCGTTTGATTCTTGAGAAAAATCGCAAACTTGTTTCTCCTTGGTGGTTTTTAGTATCACTAAGTCTGATTTTTTTCCTTAGTATTGTTCTTTACAAACAAAAAAATCCCGACATGGCCTGGATCCTTCTAATCACGAATGGATTGATCTGGTTTGTGATGGTTTTTACCTGGCGCGTTATTCGCCGCTTGCCTGTACGTCCTTTGACAAATGATCCAAAAATCAATCAACAGTACAACGATCTAACCAAGTTCTATTGGTCGACCTTCTCTGTTTTTATGAGTGGTCTCATCAGTTTGATTGTCTATATTCCTTTATTGACGATGACAATCAGCACAAGATTTTTTACTATCCTAACTGCTATCGAATTTTTATTGATTCTTTTGTTTTGTGGCGCGTCCATTTGGTGGTTGATCCGGTTACGGAAAAAACAGGATCAGTTACTCACTACCTCTACTACTTTTCGTTATTTTGGGGATGATTACTATTGGCGTTATGGGATGTATTGCAATCCGGATGACCCTCGTTTAATGGTTCCTGATCGAATTGGTATGAATATCTCCATTAATTTAGGAAAAATTGCTGGCAAGATTTTTTTAAGTCTTATTCCACTAATTTTGATCGGCGCTATGGCGGTTGCCTTTATACCGTTATATGTACTAGATTATCATCCAGACCCGCTAAGTTATGAAATAAAATCTGAAGCAGTTATTCTTGATGGACCGCTTGTTAAAGCACAGCAAATCCCATTTGCTCGTATCCAAAAAGTGACGTTAATCGACCACATGCCGAATCGCCAAATTCGAACAAATGGTCTTGCGACAAATGACTATGCGATTGGGCATTTTCAAATAGCTGGCAAACCTTCCGTGTTATTTGTCGATCATCAGTCAAAACCGATTTTGACAATCGTTACTAAAGATCGTACGTACTATTATACAAATAAACATTCCACAGAAACAAAGCACCTTTATCAAGAGCTCCAGTCAATTGATTAACAAAAAAAGCACAAGCATGATTCATTGAATCATGCTTGTGCTTTTTCATTTTTTAGTTCTCATTCTCAGTTTCTATTTTAATTTTTTTATTTCATTTTCTTTGTACCTAGCAATCTCATCAATCAAATTTTCAGAAATCGGTGTACCAAATGGCAGTGGCGTTTGTAAAAAATCCCGTTCTGGTGCGTCTACACCAACATTGATATCTTCAGCGATCGGCATACTATAATTATGAATATGACCATGTAAATTTCGAATGTTCAGTGTCTTACCTAATAACATCGGATAGTGGGTCAAATAATACTGATGATGATTAAACTTGACGATGGCGCCAACATCCTGAAATTCAAATTTGTTCTCACCGTTTGCTCGTTTGGGGTCATGGGCTGCTAAATATTTAAAGAACGTTCGCGAATCATGGTTTCCCTTGATAAAGCCGATTTTTCCTGTTAATTGTACCAACTGTGCCAAAATATCTGGAAATCCTTTTTCATATTGCGGATGCATCGCCACATCGTCCAAATGATAAACTGTATCTGTTTCCTTCACCACAGCGTTCCACGCATCGATCATTTGCTGATTCATCTCTTCGACGGAAGCAAATAAACGTGGAGCAAAATCATTATTGCCTAAAAGATTCTCATGAAAATAATGCGTATCTGCTATAAAATATTTCACTTTCATCACCTACAGAAGAGTTCTATTTCTTTTATTTTACCATCTCTCTTGAAAAAATGCGCTTTTGTACCTATGAAACAAGGCCACCAATTTAGATTTGGTAGCCTTGTTTTTGTAAAAGTGCTTGGTATTTTAATTTAATAATGGCAATAACAATCTCTAATTGTGTTAGATCTTCTACTCTAGTCGCATCGAATTCTTTTGTACGTCGAAAAGACTTTCCCGTATCAATCAAGTGAAAGATTTGGTTCCATTGTTCGAACTCGGAAAGATTATTGAGATTAGCGATGGGAAAAGCCGCGCCATCACAAATCTCCCACAAGCGAAAAACCAAAAATGCAGTGTCGATCACTTGCTGTTTATTCTTTTTGCAGCGAATAATGACTTTTTCTGGATTGTATTTTAAGTACCAATCTAAAAGAAGAAAAAAAGCTTCCCAACGGTAAGTATCATGGAACATCTTTTGTGTGTCCGGTGTGTCGCGAAAAATCAGTGGGATCAAATATTGCTTTTTGTATTCCCAACAAGGAATGCTGTCAATAAAATAATCAACATACCGCGTCAAATAACTATTACCTTCGTAATTACTAATGTAATAATCCTCTACGCCATATTCTTGAAACGCCTTTGTCAAATACGCACAGTCTTCAATCGAAACGGTTAGCCCTGACAAGAGACGAAAATCTGAAATAATTTTATGATGCTTGATTGTGTCTATCTTGTGAACCAACTTCCCACCTACATTTCCAACAATTTTCTTATCTTTAGTGTACCATAATCTACTAAACTTGAAGCTTTTAAGTCTTAAAAAAACTCAAAAAAATCATAAATACCGCGAAATATAAAACGGTTTCTATTTGGTGGATTTTCTTACTCTCCTTAAAAGCTTTTTCTAAAAAAAGCCCTTATCTTCTCAGATAAGAGCTGCTACTTAAATTTCCTCTTTTACAAACAATCCGCGATCAATCATCCCGTCCATTAGAAAATAAAATTTTTCCTGAACCATCGCTTGTCGTGCATCTTTAAAAATATCTACGGCTTTTAATCCATTAGCTGTCGTTACTGACATTTTTAGAGCACTGAGATCCTTTGTCACTGTGATTTTTAGTTTGAATCCTTCTTTGCTTTGGGGTGTTGCTTGCAACGGACGTATCAATTGAAAATTTCCTGAACTCGTTTCAGTAAATCCGTTATCTCGCAGTGTGTATCTTTTCGCTGTAGGTGCTAAGGTATACTGATAGTTAGCTCCTTTAACCGTCGCTGTCTTCGTGAATGCCATTTGCCCACCTCATCTGTGATTTTTGATTATAAAAAGACCTCTTCGTTCGTCTAATTTATTTTGTTAGTTCTTGTAAACTAGCAATAAGTTGTTCTGTAAAATAATCTATTTGTTCCATCGTGTTGCCATAGCCAAAACTTATTCGTAAAGATTCCTTCACTTCAGGTGCATTCTTGCCATACATCGCTTCTAATACGTGAGAAGGATCAATCGTTCCTGCAGTACATGCCGATCCAGTAGAAACCGCGATGCCGCGTAAATCTAGTTTCATCAGTAATAAGTCATTAATGATCCCTGTAAAGCGAAGATTTAACACATGCGGCAATTTATTCCTTAGATCACCATTTACTTGATAATCAATCTTTGCATCATCTAGCTTTGCCAAAATTTTCTGAGTGAATTGATCATATAATTGACGATGGGACTCACGTTTTTCTTCGGTTAGTAGTTCAACTGCTTTTGCCATTCCACAAATGCCCGCTAAATTTTCGGTCCCCGCACGACGTTTTTCCTCTTGCTCGCCGCCACGAAGCAGCGGGATAAGTTTTACCTCATCACTTTTGTACAAGAAACCGACACCTTTTGGCCCATTAATCTTATGAGCAGAAGTACTTAGAAAATCGATTCCTAGTTCATGGGGTTGGATCATTTGATTGCCGTAAGCTTGGACAGCATCTGTATGGAAATACGCAGGATGTTCTTTTAAGCGTTCGCCGATTTCCTTGATTGGCATCAAATTACCGATTTCGTTGTTGCCATACATAATCGATACTAAAGTCGTATCCGGACGTAAACTAGCTTCAAAATCTTCCAATGAAATATTTCCTTTGCGATCGACTGGCAAATAGGTCACTTCAAATCCTTGTGTCTCTAAATACTTCATTGTATTAATGACTGCTGGATGTTCGATTTGCGTAGTTATCAAGTGTCGGCCTTCAGCTTGACGACCAAAAGCCGTACTTAAAATCGCCGTGTTATCTCCTTCTGTTCCGCCGCCATTAAAGATAATCTCGTGATATTTTACACCAAGGCTCTTTCCAATAATTTCTCGAGCCATTTCTAATTTTCCGGCAGCTTGGCGACCAAAATAATGGACGCTAGATGGATTGCCAAAAGTTTCAGACATGACCTTTGTCATCTCAGCGATCACTTCTGGATGCATAGGACTTGTCGCTGCATGATCTAAATAAATATTTTCCATAAATCTTCGAACCTTTCTGACAGCTGGCCATTTTTATACGATCATTTTTCACATTGTTTCCAAGCTGTTCGATGTATTTTCATTACAAGTCAGTCCAATGACCAAATCACCTGATTTTAAACAAGTAATAGCCTTCAGGCTGGAAAATTAAGCTGACAAAAAAAGGACACAAGGCCCTTTATTTAAAATCTTTTTGTTCCATCGTAAATAATGGGCTGACTGATTCATTTTTATGGATTCGTTTAACGGCTTCCCCCATTAAAACGGAACAACTGACGATCGATAACTTCTCAGGATGACGATCTGGTGCGGTCAATACAGAATCTGTGATACAAATATCTTCAATATCAGCAGCATCTAGATTAGCCTTGGCTGGAGGTGACAATAATCCGTGGGAAGCACAAGCAACCACTTCTTTAGCACCAGCTTTTTTCAATATTTTTGACGCATTGGCAAATACTTCACCAGTATTTAAAATATCATCTACCATGATGCAACACCGGCCATCGACATCTCCGATGACATAACCAGAATCTGGATTTCCTTCTTCAGCCACATCAACAATCGCAATCGCCGTATCCAAATATTCTGCTAAACTACGTGCACGCTGTACCCCGCTATTTTTGGGAGATACTACAACATAATCATCTCCAACCATGCCGCGACGACGATAATAGTGTGCGAACAACGGCATCGTAAATAAATTATCAACGGGGATATCAAAGAATCCTTGGACCTGCACCGTATGCAAATCAAGTGTTAATACTCGTGTTGCACCTGCATTTGAAAGTAAATTTGCTATTAATTTAGCAGTGATTGGTTCATGCGGTTTCGCTGTACGATCTTGTCTGGCATAACCATAATATGGTAAGACAACATTGATCGTTTTTGCACTGGCACGTTTTAATGCATCGATCATAATCAATAGCTCCAGATAATAATCGTTCACGGGTTCATTGGTCGATTGGATCAAATAAACATCAAAGCCGCGGACTGTCTCTTCCAAGTTGATTGAGATCTCTCCATCACTAAATTGTTTGACCGTGCTTTTCCCTAATGGTACGCCGCAAACATCGGCGATTTTTTCAGCTAATGGTTTATTTCCGTTAAGGCTGAAAATTTTAAACTTTCCATTACTTTCTTCTGACATGGTGTCCCTCCAAGTGTTTTTGTATCATTAGTTTAACATATTTTAGTTATTTGCTGTAGATTTTACTTTTCTACGAAAAAAAACGCCACGTGTGCAAGATTTGATGACTAAGGTTTCTTTTGAGAAACCAAAGAAATCGTACCATTGACCCATTTTGCCGGGACGATTGCTGCACTCTTTCCCCAGTTATCATGAATCTTATAAAATCTTTGTCCATCTGAAGTTTCCATGAAGCCATGTGCAACGACCCAATGATTTTTATACTTGCTCCCAAGTATCTGCAAAAGTCCAATCATGACCGGTTCTCCTGCAGCAATTCGTTTAGTCGTCCGTTGCCACGATCCAACTGTTGTTGCCCTTGCTCGATAAGGAATGTGATAACGGCGAAAGAACCGATTTAACCCTAAAGAAATTTGTATAGGGACCGTTGGATAATCGATTGGCTGTAAAAAAGCCTGCAATGTTCGAATCAGCGCGTCATTTTGACTACTATTTTTTTCTCTAAGTTGGTTTACTGAACATTGTTCATCTAACTGATCTTGCCAGTAGGCCAATAATACACTGCTAGCATACGTTCCGCATAAAAAACCTCTCGGTGTTTTCCATTCACGATATGCTTCAAAACTCTTTAATTCTACCCATCGATTCCGTAAATCAATCATTTTCTACCACCAGATCCTTTCATTTCATCTATTTTTTAAAATGGCACAGAATAAACGCGAACTACTCCGAGTTTATTCACTAGTCAAACCACAATTTTTTTCAAAAAGACCCTTTCCTATGAGTAACTCAGCAATTGTTTTATTATAGTATAGAACAGTAAAGACAAAGGAGCAGAATTTTTATGGATAAAACAAAAATCAAAGAGAATCTATATGAAGCAATCAACGGCGAATGGCTCAAAGAAGCAACTATTCCCGCAGACAAACCAGCAACCGGTGGTTTTCAAGATTTGGTCGATGAGATCGAAGACTTATTAATAACTGATACCAAAAAAATGAGTGCAGATCCTTCACTTATTCCTAATCATTTGATGAAAGAGTATATTGCTTATTTTCAATTAGCTAATGATTATCAAAAACGGGAACAAGATGGCGCCTCTCCAATGCTGCCTTTATTAAATCAAATCACCTCATTAAAAAATCTCGCTGATTTAAATCAACAATTGACTCAGTGGGTCCTCGATGGCCTGCCTCTACCTTTTGGGGTAGACGTAGATGCAGATATGAAAAACACAAAAATCAATGCGCTTTTTGCTGGGGCACCTAGTTTGATTTTACCAGACAAAACATATTATGAGCCTAATCATCCTCAAGCCTCACAACTTTTAGCGATTTTCAAAGAAATGACACTGAAACTTTTTGCCCTTGCAGGATATGAAGCAGATACAGCTGAGAAAATTACCGATGAAGCTCTTCAGTTCGATCAATTACTCGCACCTCACGTAAAAAGTGCCGAAGAAAATGCTGACTACAGCAAGATGTATAACCCTGAAAGTGGGGAAGAGTTTGTTAAGCACAGTCACTACCTTGATTTAAAAAAATTATTCATCGAGTTAGTTGGTGAAGTTCCAGAAAAAATCATTGTGACAGAACCGCTGTTTTTTGAAAATCTCGATGCTCTTGTTACTCCAACAACTTTTTCACAAATGAAAAGCTGGATGCTCGTGATGACAATCAACGCTCTTACTTCCTATCTTAGCGAAGAATTCCGTCAAGTTGGTGGAATCTATAGTCGCGCGCTTTCTGGGGCACCAGAAGCACGCTCGCAAGAA
The DNA here is from genome assembly GCF_031927985.1 of Enterococcus dongliensis. NCBI lineage: Bacteria > Bacillati > Bacillota > Bacilli > Lactobacillales > Enterococcaceae > Enterococcus > Enterococcus dongliensis. Next base: position 139,751 of record NZ_JARPZC010000002.1, on the reverse strand, counting down.
AAAGCTGCTTTTTACCTCGCTTCTGGTCGTTTCGATCAAATCATCGGTGATTATTACGGAAAAAAATATTTTGGCGAACAAGCCAAAAAAGATGTTGAACAAATGGTGACTCGGATGGTGGGCATTTACCAAGAACGCTTGCACAACAATAGTTGGCTCAGTGAGGCTACTCGAAAAAAAGCCATTACTAAGCTGAAAACGCTTGGTATCCATGTCGGTTATCCAGAAAAAATTCCACCAATTTACACCCAATTTAAAGTTACACCAGCAAAAAAAGGTGGAACATTGTTGAACACTGCACTGCAATTCAGTCACTTAAAACGAAAAGATGATTATGCCAAATGGAACAAGCCGGTAGAACGAGATGAATGGGAGATGAGCGCCAATACAGTGAATGCTTACTACCATCCGTTTCGCAATATCATTGTTTTTCCGGCAGCGATTTTACAAGCACCTTTTTACAGTCTGACACAATCCAGCAGTGAAAACTTTGGCGGAATCGGTGCTGTCATCGCTCATGAAATTTCCCATGCGTTTGATAATAATGGCTCGCTTTTTGATGAATACGGTAATTTGAACAACTGGTGGACTGTTGACGATCAAAAGCATTTTCAAGAATTAGCCGATCAAATGATTGCTGAATTTGATGGGTTGGAAATCGCTGGCGGAAAAGTAAATGGCAAATTAACCGTCTCAGAAAATATCGCCGATGCTGGCGGGTTAAGTTGTGCCTTGGAAGCTGCTAAAAAAGATGAGAACGCTGATCTTTCAGGCTTTTTTATCAATTGGGCAACAATTTGGCGGATGAAAGCACGCCCCGAATACACCCAATTACTTTTATCAATCGATGTGCATGCACCAAACCAATTGCGGGCCAACGTCCAAGTCAAAAACTTGGCAGATTTCTACCAAACTTTTGATATCCAACCGACCGATGCCATGTACTTACCACCCGAAAAACGAGTAAGTATTTGGTAGATCAATTTATTCTAAACTAAAAGACCTCGACAAATGTCGAGGTCTTTTAGCTTTATTAAGCTTTTGGTTTCTTTGAATCAATTGCATATTGTCGACGACCACCTGGTTTTGGTACCAAGTCTCCAATCATATTGCCAAAACCACCCTCCACGCGTAATTCATGTCCATTTGTATAATCTGAGCGTTTGCTTGCAAGATACAGCACAGCATTAGAGATATCTTGAACTTCACCAATACGACGATTGGCAGTCATTCGCCTTCTGCCCTCTTCTACTTCTGGATCTTCATAGAATTTTGTTGATAGTGGAGTCTTAACAAAACATGGTAATACACAATTACTTCGTATTCCATATTGTCCCCATTCACCAGCAATCATCTTAGACAACATATTTACACCAGCCTTACTTGGACTATATGCCCCTGAATATGTTTCTGGAGCAATCGACGCAATCGTTGAAATATGAACCATTCGTCCTGATTGTTGCTCAATCATTACACGACCAATACGTTGTGAAACTAAGAAATATCCATTCAGATTTACATCGATTGTACGTTTCCATTCTTCTAAAGCTAGATCTTCTAATGGGCTGAATGTTAAGATAGCTGCTGTTTGAACTAATACATCAATTTTACCAAAATCTGCTTTAACTGTTTGAGCCAAGGCATCCACTTGTTCTTCAACAGTTGAATTGCAGGAATAACCTTCTGCCTTAATACCATATTTATTTGCTAATTCTTTAGCATAACTTTTAGTCGCTTCTTCATTTAAATCAACTAAAGCTAAATTAGCCTGTTGCTCTGCAAAATCATTAGCAATTTTTCGTCCCATTCCGCCTAAGGCCCCTGTAATGACCACTACATCATCTGCTAAATCTAACCATGCTTTTTCCATCATTTCTACTCCCCTTCTTTTATATATTCATTTTTATATTAAGATGTCCTTTTGCTTAATTTAAATATACTGAATCCAATTAATGAATACTAATTCTTTTTTCCAATCAATCTATAGTCTTGTTCAATCAATCACCAAAAGTTGTCTAACTAAGTATTCAGCATGTTCAGGTGCGATAGGATAAATCAAAAAAATATTTAATATAACTGGTGAAAAGGATAATCCAAAGTATTCTCTAGCAAAATTCATTGCAGCTATCTCACTAAGCGAATACAAGCGTGCTCTACGTTTAAATGGACCTGTTCGATAACTTAATTGTTTTTGCACTGTGAACAGTTGCTGTTGATTTTCTAAATAGTGGTAAAGCTCATGAGCCAACAAAATTTCAGATACTTGCTGATTTTTAAGAAAGTCTTGTGTCAATAATAAAGGTTTGGCGATTTGAAGCAAACTTTGATTGATTCGAATGTGATTTGGTAATTGAAATTCGGCCAATACAAAGCGAAAATTTTCAACTTTCATCTCCTCTTGAAAAAAATCAATTGTGATTCCTTCTTGTCGACAATATTCCCACAAACTTGTTGTCTTTATATTTTCCGCTGCTTTCTTTCCACATTCAACTGCCTGCCTAATCAGGTCAAAACGTTGATTGTCAGGAATTTTATTATAGAGATGATCTTGTAATAATAAATATTCATCATATTTATTGTCTTTTTGCTCTAATAAAGCTTGAATATTCATCACCTGTGCTCCTTTTATTAAATATAACGATTTGCTGCGATAATAATCATCTCCTCAGTTCCTACAATCTCACTCATCTCAATTTCCATCAACATCGTCAATTGAGAAAAATCTGTATTGGAAAAATCTAATAATCGCGGTCCTACACAAAAATAATAATCTGGTCGAATAATTAAGTCACTTTGATAATTTGCCATATTTTCCCAGAGTTGATTCACTATTTCAAAATAACTTTGTATTGTTGTTTTGATTACTTCAGCATGCTCCCGTTGAACGCGGATAAACCCTTTTTTATCGATCACTCGGATTCCATTACCCTTTTTTGTACTAGCCCCATAAATGAAAAAATGATCTGTTGCATCTAATAAATGGACTTGTTCGGCCGGTAAATGAAAATCCTGAACGGCAATTTCTTTTGCTTCTTCCTCAGTTGCGGCAGTTTGAAGTTCAGCTGCTTGAGCGGCTGTCGATCCAGCAGCTCGAGCTGTGATTTTTTGTGTCTGAGGATCAATCTCAATATGAACTTCTATACTATCTTCTGTTGCACCACTTTCAATCGCCATGTCGGTGACTTCTTGTTTAATTGCTTGGATGTCCTGTTTTGTTGGATTTGGAACGATGCGTTCTACTACATCCTGAACTGCCGCTAAAGCTACTCCAATTGAAGAAATCACTTCAGCATTTTCAGGAATTTTATAATTCAATTCCATCCGCTCAGCGGCAAATTTGATCAATGCAGCAACACCACCGCCCACACCAACCAAAGTCATCTGATTTTTTTCAAGTTGATATTTTTTTGCTAGTGAATGAATGACTGGTTCAATTTTTTCAATTGCCTTAGCTAATATCTGTCGTGCTACTTCTTCGATCGTTAAGTTTAAATAATCAGCCAAAGGGGCCATCGCTTTTCGTGCCGAAATAACATTTCCGTAAGAGAAATCTTCTTCTGTCACATAACCTAGGACATTCGCAGCACAGGAATTTGTAATCGTGATACGTTTACCATTTGCCAATTTAATCGCTACGTAATCCTCTGGATCACCTTTTTTAGGAGAAAATAGCTCTAATTTAGGATCAATGATTTCTTCTTCGGGTGTGTAAACAGCATACGCTAATCCTGCGATATGGGCACTACGAGGTCCAACATCTTTTACACCATTTTTATTCACACGTATCATACTTCCACCAGCTACGCCTAGAACTCGCACATCTAGTGAGTTAACATATGTTTTATGTCCTGAAATTTCTGAGTAGTCGATTACCGGCCGTCCATTTTTGATTACACCTAAGTTTGTTGATGTACCACCAACTTCAAAATAGATTCCATTCGATGTTCGTAGATACATCAAAGCCCCCATGACACTAGCAGCCGGACCAGACAACATCGTTAAGACAGGCCGTTTTTTCATTTCGATTGCATCCATCAAACCGCCATCTCCACGCATAATCATCAATGGGACATCTACGCCCGATGAACGAACACTTTCTTCAGTAGAATTTGCTGTTTCTAACATTTTAGGCAAGATCGAAGCATTGATTGTTGCCGTTCGAGTACGACGAGATAACCCATAAAGTTTAGTCATCTCCGATGCCAAAGTCACTGGAATATTTTTTTTACGTGCAACTGCTGCAATTTTTTCTTCTAAAGATAAATTATCGACACCAAAAGCAGCCGAAGCTACTAATACATCAATTCTTTCTTCTAATAATTCATCGATGACTTTTTCAATTTCCTCTTCTGTAAATTTTTTTTGTGAAATAAAACGAGAGGTTACATAAATACTTCGACCTGTGCCTAAATCGATATCCTTTAAATTAGTTTGAGGGCGAGCTAACCAACCCTCGATTCCAGATTTAGCGGTACTAATAATACCAATTTTAGCAACATCTCCTTCTAACAAAGCATTCGTTGCTTGCGTCGTGCTGTGTGCAACAAAGACGACTTCTTCTGCTGCAATATCAAATTCGGACAAACACTTTAAAAAAGAGTTAGCCACACCTTCAGCTACCCCCTGCTTACTATCATGAGTTGTTTTTACTGAAGATTTACCGATAATTTTTTGGGTATCATTGTCGATTGCTACCGCTTTTGTATGAGTACCACCGACATCAATCCCGATTCGAACACGTCGTTTCATTTTTGCGCCTCTCCTTATTTCTACTAAACTTCTTATTTTTGTTTTGAATCTATCCTTCTTTTTTGAATTTTATTACTATAAAAATTGGACAGATATTCCTAAAAAGTCTATAGTGGATTATTGAGAAAAAAGTTGGCTATTTCTAAAACCAACGCTACTGTTGTACCTGGAATTAATGCTACTTTCATGTAATCAACTGCATTGATTCGATTAAATCCCAGCCCCCAAGCATTCCAAGAAATAGTAATATCAAAGTGGGCCATCCCAATCAGTACAGTAGCAAACAATGGATATAAGAAAGTAGTGGGAAAGTTTGTTGTCTGGCTCACTACTGCTAATAATGCTGCACCTGAACCAATCAAAGAAAGCGGACCTTTAAACCATGTCAATGGCGCTAAGATACCAAAAGCAATACATAAAATTAGTGGTGAAGCAGGAATCCAACCACCAATGATTTCTTGAAAATATGGTGCTGCATAAACTGCTGCATCATTGAACATTGCCAAAGTAATCCAAAAAGCAATCAATGCCGACATATCTTTTACCCCTTCAGTAAAGATTCGTGAGATTGTTCGACAAATTTCTCGAAAGTTTCCTGTTAATCTACCACAAACTCCTAAACCATATAAACTAGCTAAGACAAAACATAAAATTACTGGCAATTTAAAAACAATTACACCAATCACTGGTAGAAACGGAGTAATTAGTGAAATACCAGGTGCATCCACAACTTCATTTTGCTTGACCGCGGCCCAAGAATACGTAAGATTCTCCATTTTCAAATAAATCATTGATGCAAGTGAAACCACAGTGATCATCACGACAAATGCTAAAATTCCAAAAGGAAAGTAATCATTATATGTATATGCTTTCCCCCCGTTTGAATTCAAGAAAAAAGCAGAGTATTGCCCAAAGTTAATTGGATTTAAAAAAATACCTGCAGCGACTGAGCCTGTAAAGGAAAAAAAGCCGATTACTTTTGGAATACCGATTGAAAATAAAATTGGTAAGATAATAACTGCGATAGCAATTACTGAACCGCCACCGGTCATTGATGTAAAGATAAATCCACTGATCAAGTTTACAATTGTCAAAATTACTGCTGGGTTATCACCGCCCAATTCAACACTTTTTCGAATAATAGTCGAAGCAATACCTGTGTCTAACAAAATTCGTCCAAAAAAAGCCCCTAAGAAGATATTCATGACTGAAGCACCATATTTCTCCGGTGCTGTTTGATACACTTGACGGAGCATATCGTGAACGGTCAGACCTTCAAATGCTATATTTGGCGACAATAGATTACCGATTATCGGTAAAAACGTCCAAATCGTTGCCATAATGAAAAAACCAATCATTAAATTATGTCCTTTGATACAGTAAATGACCATACCTACAAATGAACAAATCAATAATAAACCAATAACAATATCCATGAGGACCTCCTAAATTACCTAGTATCCAACAATGAACACACGATTTTCCTAAAGAAAATAAAAAACAAAAACAACTAATAATAATTGTTTGAAATTGAATGAACGAAGATATTGAACCTTTCAAATTTTTAGAGAAAAATTATTGTATAAATCGAATAAGGAGGTGACTAGTTATAGTCAATCCCCCTTTTTCGCAATTAATCTCGCATTTTTTCAAAGGCACTATACCCGAAAACTTTTTTATGTTGTCCTAACAAATAAATCATCATTATTGTTGCCATAATTGCTGCTACCAAAAGTAAACCCATCATGATGTAAATCGCTTGTTTCTCACCTGCTGATTTAGTCATTGCCGAGACAATAAATGGTAGAAATGTACTAGCAAAACCCATAAAAGTATAATAAATCCCAGTATTTCTTCCTTTAGGACCTGGACAGAACAACTGGCGTAAAGCTAATCCCGTTTGTAAAGCACCGCCCGAAGCAAAGAATCCCAAGGCTGCAATGCTGGCGTAAATAACTGCCGGATGTCGTATAAGTAATACACTGGCAAGTGCTAATGCTGTAAAGATCGAATCAATCACCAAAACTTTCAAAGGATTCCAACGTAACTTACCCATCATAATCGCCCAGAAAACCACAGCAATGATTCCACCAAAAGTGTAGATTGATGTTAACCCTGCCGCCTGAATCTCTGTTAAACCAGCATTACTTAGTCCAAAAGCTTTAGTATATTGTTGAGCACCATACATAATAAACATACATAAAAAAGCATAGAACATCGTGATGAAATTGACTAAAATATTTGGTTTTATTAACATCTTAGCTTTTGCTGCCTCAATTTCTTGATAGATAGCATCTGAGTGTTCTTCACCTGATTCATCCTGTTCTTTATTCTCTTTCATCAGATCATCGTAAGCAAACGGTGAACCTACTGCTAAAATTAAACAAACAACTGACAAAACAAGAGGAATGATAACATTTAATTGAGGTGAGCCCATCTCAGTGAAATTAACAACCATCAATGGATAAACAATTCCAGCTAGTGAAACAAACAATTTAATTCCTAATAAAGCCGACCCAGCATATTTTGGTGCTGCTTCTTGAACTGCTGGATACAACGAGGCATCCCAGAAACCTGATGTTGCAACCCCTGCTACAAAAGCACAGATGGCAGCAATTATCATACTTGGACTAAGTAATAATCCAGCAAAACAAATAATGTAAAGAATTGCGCCACCAATCGCCATTTTTTTTCGACCAATCTTATCAGAAACTTCACCACCAAGCCAAACAGAAACAAATTTACCAAAACTAGTTGCTGTGATAGCTAGAGAAACAGCAGCTGCTCCAGCTGTCGCATCAGTATAACCCCACTTTTCATAAAAATAAGGCATATTTTGACTAAGAATAAGTGCTTGCATTCCATGTGTAAAATAGCACAAATATGTCGTCACTAATGACATGATATACTTTTTTGATTTCATATCTAAGCTCCTTTATTTGTTTTCCGTACACTCAAAGGAATGTACGGAAAAAGTATATTTATGGTCTAACAGGTAATTCTTGCTCAGTAAAAATCTTAAATGATGCTTTTCCTTGTCCTAATAGCATGCCTTCACCAGTCACTGTTGTACAACCTTTTTGTGCTGCATCTTTGATTAATTGTGTTTCCGGTGGATTATAAATGGCATCTGCTACGATTAATTGTTCATGGAACATACTAGTATCACTAATTGGTGTTCTGGTTGAACCGACACCCATACCAACCGTTGTTCCGTTTACCAAAACATCGGCTTCTGCAATCTTTTGTTTTAATAATTTATCATCTGTTAAATCATGGATCTCAACTGCTAGACCAGGATAGAATTTTTTGATTCGTGTAACAGTTTCTTCTCCTTTTGTGAAAAAGTCATCCTTAATATTAAAAATATCAATAGATGCCGCTTCTTCAATCGCTAATTGTACTTGAATGGCTGTTGCTGCACCTCCTGTTCCCAATACGACGAATTTTTTCCCTTTTGCCCTAATTCCATGATTTTTCAAATTATCGATGAAACCAATCCCATCTGTAATATGTCCAATAAGTTTTCCTTCCTTATTTTGAAACGTATTGATTGCACCAACCATTTGTGCTGCCGGAGATAATTCATCCATATATTTTGCCGCTGCTCCTTTACAAGGCATCGTTACGTTCCCACCTGGCATATTGAATGTACGAACAGATTGAAATGCTTTTTCAACGTCATCGATTTGTACATCAAACGCTAGATAAACAGCATTAATTCCTAGTTGTTCAAAGCCATAATTGTACATCGCTGGTGACCCCGAATGTCCGACAGGGCTTCCAATCAATCCATATAATTGCGTTTTACCTGATATGCTTTCTAACATCTTTTTATCCACCTTTTTAATCTTCTAGTAGTTCTGGCCAAGCTTGCTTGATGACATCAATACTCGTGTCATAGTTCATTTGAGCTGCTTTATTATAACCTAAGCTCAAAATTGGATCAGAGATAACTTCTGTCCCAACCACACGAGGTTTGATTCCGTGTTCTTTGATTGCTTTTAAGAAACCAACTGTATCGCCCCAACCTGTTCCTGGACATAAACGATCGTGCATTGATTCATCCCTCAAAATTGTATCTGGATAACGACGTTCTAATACATCACAGATTTGAATAGAGACTACTTTTTCTGCGGGTACATCTTTCAAATCTTTTGCTAAGGTTTCAGCCCGTGCCCAGTGCCAAGTATCTAAAATCAACATTCCATTGTCACAACCTGCTTTTTTAACAATATTCCACGCACTAGCTAAATCAGGAACACCGCTATAAGGCATAAATTCTAAACCAATCACCAACTCTTTCGCCCGAGCACATAATTCTTTAAAAGCTTGAATCTGAACTTCTTCTGGATATTTTTCCATCAAACCACAATTGATATGGCCTACACCAAACAAACGGGCCATATGATACACCGTCTGTTCTTTAAACTGTTGTAACAATGTTTCAGGCGTTTCTTGAGTCTTATTGGGATCTGCCCACAAAGTAATATACTCAACTTCAGTAACTTTCATATCGTTTTCTTCTAAAATCTCTAACATACGTTCATCAGAATAACCTTGTTTGATTGCTAACATATATGTTTCAGCTCGCAATCCAATCCCATCAAACCCCGCTGCCTTAGCAATTTTTACACGTTCTTCAAAATCAATTTCAACTCCTAAAGTATAAGAGCTGATAGTTAACGGTACCTTTTTCATTTGTTCTCCTCCTAAAAGTATAGTTAGTTTTCTAAAAGTTATTTAATTCACATGAAAGATGATAATTTCTTCATGTTAAAAAAATTTTGATATGAAATCCGAAATTTATAATAAGTAGGTTTTCACAATCAAATCTTGCTTTTATTTTACCGTTGGACTTTCAAAAATTCTAATTGGTTTTTATCGAATAATCTATAGGTAAAGCGTATAGGTTTTGATATAATCATAGAAAAGCATTATGAACAAAATTAGTTTTTAAATACTGAAAATGATTAGGAGTTGTACGTATGAATTTACAACATTTAAAATATTTTGATGTATTAGCCCGTGAACAGCACTATACTCGATCTAGTAAATTATTAAACGTGACGCAGCCTAGTTTAAGTAATGCCATTTCTTCACTTGAAGATGAATTAGGGATTACCTTATTCGAAAAAAAGGGACGAAATGTTGTTTTGACCAAACCAGGTGTGATCTTTCAAGATTATGTTTCCCGTACTTTAGGAACTTTAGAAGATGGGATTGATACAATAACGAAGATTAGTAAAGGAAGCGGTTTTATCAGTTTCGCTTTTTTGCCGGTGTTGGGCACAACCTTTGTACCAAAACTAGTACGCCAGTTTCATAATGCCCACCAAGATAAAAATATTCTTTTTGATTTTCATACTTCGTCTGGTGTTTCTAAAGAAATAATCGATGGAATCAAAAATATGCATTATGACATCGGAATTTCGTCATATTTGCCTAACGAGCCTACTGTCGAATTCTTACCTATTGCTAGTCAAGAACTAGTTGTAATTACCCCCTTGAACCATCCCTTGGCTCAATTCGATGAGATTTATTTAGAACAGACGCAACCATATGAACAAATTGGTTTTAGTAAGAACAGTGGTTTGCGTAATGTAATCGATGAAATCTTCTATAAAAACAACTGTAGCTACAACATCGTTTATGAGGTAACAGTGGATCAAGTTATCGCTGGCCTTGTTAGTCAAGGTTTTGGTATCGCTGTTGTTCCAAATATGTATATTTTAAAACACCTACCGCTAAAAACAATTCATTTGAAAAATGTCATTTTAGATCGTTCTTTTTATCTGGTTACAAATAAAGAAGCTTATCTTACTCCTGCAGTTATAAACTTCAAAGAATTTGTCTTAGCTCATTCAAATCCAAAAGAGATTGTTTATTGACCATTTTCGAAGTGAAAAGATTGTTTCCTTGTCCATTCTGTGCTACTATTTTTTCGGGGTCTTCCCCAAAAAATCAGAGTAGAAAATAAAGCGTTAAGTGCTAGAGGGATGGGATGTTGTCCTCTGGACGAAAGACTTAGTCTGCGGTTTTGTTTTCGCATTCGCTGCATGAAGATGTAGCAGCTCTATAAGGAGATGCTAGAAATGAAGAAACAACTCGATGCTAGAAGCATCACAACAATGGCACTTTTGATTGCCATGATGGTTACTTTGTCTCGTATTTTAGGAATCGAGACACAATTTCTCAAAGTCAGTTTTACTTTTATCCCAGAAATCATAATGGGCATGCTTTTTGGACCAATATGGACCGGAATCGGCTCAGTTATTGCTGATTTTATTGGGATGTCACTTTTTGCGAAAGCGCCATTTTTTATTGGGTTTACAATCAATGCCTTTCTTGAAGGAGCTATCTATGGTTACTTCTTTTATAAGAAAGAAATTACTTGGAAAAACTCGATTCAATCTGTGTTAGTGTCAACGATCTTGATCAACTTGATCTTAACACCGCTTTGGCTGGCAATGATGTACCACGTCCCCTTGAACAGTTGGGTGATTTGGATACCGCGTTTGATTAAGACGGTTATTTGGATTCCGATTCAAACAGCCATCACCTATTTCTTAGGTGGTGTATTGCCTTATAAACAATGGATCGCACGTTTCAATCGTGCCCATTAATTTTTACGCAAACATAATGTTTATATAGAAATAGTTATTTCTTTCACACGATAAATCACGATAGAGACTGTCTCATCCCATAGACAGTCTCTTTTTTTGTATTATTTTTCGCAAGCATAATAATCGCTATTCACGTAAGAAAGCGCTATGCTGTGAAAAATCTGAGAAGAAAGCTGGGAGAAACATGAAAAATTCTGATGTATTGATCGTGCCTAAAGATCGTTCGCTTTATTTTTTCCCTGCCCTATCGGAAATCAGTATTTGTTCAGGGAAAGAATTACTTGTCGCAAGTAATGACTACTTACGGCACTACTTAAAGACATTTCAACTGATCATCTTTTTAGATTATGGTTTTGAACCGATAATGGCAGCAAAGATTCGGACATTCACTAAAGCAAAAATCGTTCTGTTTTTTTGGAACCACTTTAAATTGGAACACTACCGCAAGTTAGCTGCCAGCCAAAAAGAAACTGCCATCGATGAAATTTACCACTTCGATCCTTTAGAAGCTCGCGATCTGCAATTAAAACACAATAGTTCGTTCTACACACAATCAGTCGGTGATCCAGCAGATCAGATAGCCTATGATATTTTCTTTGGTGCAAGTGACAATGGCCGCAAGCAACAAGCACTAGCATTAAAAGAACGTTTTGAGTTACTTGGACTTTCTACGTTTTATCATATACTGCCTAAACGCGGAAACGATCAAGTAGGTTATTTGCCTTATACAGATTACTTAACCCTAGTCAAACGCAGTAAAGGGATCTTAGAAATCTTGCGGGCGGGGCAATATGGTGTAACTTTACGAACCTTTGAGTCTCTTTTTTTACAAAAAAAATTACTCACAACAAATAAGATGCTTCCTTTTTACCGACTCTATGATCCTAGAAATATTTTTATGCTCGGTCCAGACCTCAGCCAATTGACTGCTTTTTTAACTACCCCTTACCAACCTATCGATCAAAAATTACGTGATTTTTTTGAAGTAAGTCATTGGGTTCAGCGTTTTGTTGATCATCAACCAGAACTCTTTGAACAATTCGAGTATTATCCCGAACTGATGGCCCAAAAAAGTGCTCTGTAACTTTTTATAACTAAAAAAAAGCTGCGACTAATCGTCGCAGCTTTTTCCCTATTTATTCGCACGTTTTTGATAAGTACCTTCTTGAGTATTGATTTCTAGCATTTCGCCTTCTTCAATAAAATCAGGAACGTTTACGACTAGGCCTGTTTCCATTGTTGCTGGTTTACCAGAGCCTGTCACAGTAGCACCTTTAATTGATGGTTGTGTTTCAACAACTTTCAAGACAACTGTTGTTGGAGGCGTCAATCCAATCACTTCGTCACCGTAAAATTGGATTTTTACTTCCATATTTTCAAGGATATATTTCATTTCTGCTTCAATTGTTGAAACTGGAATCTCGTATTGTTCATAAGTTTCAAGATCCATGAAGATTGCGACATCGTCTTGGGTGTATAGATATTGAACCGTTTTAGTTTCCATCATCGCTTTTTCGAATTTTTCTTCTGGGCGGAAAGTTGTGTCATAGGTTGAACCTGTACGCACATCGCGTAATTTCATCCGCATAACTGTATTTCCTTTACCTGGTTTGTGGTGGCTGGCTTCTAAGACTTTGATCAATTTTCCGTCTTGAATGAAAGTCATCCCCGCACGTAAATCGCTTGCTGAAATCATTAATAAGCACTCCTCTTCTACTATAAAATGAACCTTTATCATTGTAGCAAATAACCCTGATAGTTACTAGGGAAAATAATTATCTATTGGGAAAAACAACGTGATTCATTTATTTTGCTTCTTGAATTCGGAAAAAACTTAGTTTGGGTAAGTGATTCAATGTTAACTCTAAGGACGGTCCCATTAAAAGCAATACAATCAACGTGCCAAATCCAATATGGCCTCCCAATAAAAAACCAGTTAAAAAAATAAGTGCATCCAAAACGATTCGAGCCGTTTTTACTGAGCTTTTCAATACTCGCTTTAATAAAATCATCAAAGATTCATACGCCGCAGAACCTGCATCTGCTAAAAGATAAATTCCTGTCCCAATCCCAAAAATAATTGAGCCGGCAACGATTGAGAAATAGCCAGTACCACTGGGAATCGTATGTAAGATACCGAGCCAGTCTAAGATATTTAGGCAAAATCCTAGACCAAAACTATTAATCAGACTGCCAAATCCGATCATCTTACGATCATAAAAGAAGATAATTACTAAGATGATTCCGTTAAACAGCATACTGACCGTTCCGAATTTCAACGGTGCGTGTTGCAAAACACCCAAAACAAAGGTACTGATTGCATCTGCCCCTAAACCGCTGACAACAATCAGCCGAACCCCGATTGCAGCAATGAATGTTCCAATAATAGTAAAAAATAATTGCTTGACGACATTTGGTTTAATAACTGTGTCCCTCTCTTTCATTAAATCAAGCAGCTGTAAATTTATTCTGCTCTTTAGTGTAAAAAATCTAAAACTGGTCAAAAAATTAGACACCAAACAAGTTTTTGTTTGGTGTCTAATGTGTTTCTATTAGTTCCAACCTTTTTTAAAACGCATTTTATATGAATTGAATCGCTCTACCAAAGGAACTGCAGCTTCTGCAATTGCACAATACTTATCGACTAACGTAACGATGTAGCCTTCCTTATATTTAGGAGGTGTGATTGTTGCGCCCCACATATGTTTGATAATGATATCACGTTCAAGATCTGACAATTCAGTAATCTTTTCAGCATTTTTCACAGCGATGCGCGGATGCATATATGCATGAGACCCTTCGTCGAACTTAGTCGTCCGCCAGTCATAGTAAAACAGGTCATGCAACAATCCTGCGCGAGCGGTTGCTCGTACATCCCCGTGAAATTGTTTTGCTAATTTATAACTTGTATAAGAAACACTAATCGAATGTTCCAAACGTGTAGAGTTCATATGTTGAGTATAGTTTGCTAATTTTTGTACTTCTTCGGTAACTAATAAATCTTCAATATAAGAAACGTATTCTTCATCATCACGCCAGTTTTCTGTCATGGATAGAAAGCCCCTTTTCTTTGTTTCTGCCACCAATTATAGCACGGCTTTAAAAACTTGAATAGGCTTCCACAAATTTGAAAATAAAGTTTAATAGTTCCTTAACAAGGTTTAACAAATTGTGAAGATTTATTTAAGTAAATGGAACATCAATACACCAGCTGCGATGGCGACATTCAATGATTCTGCTTGTCCTTTAATCGGGATATAAAGGTTCTGATCTGTCAATGCTAAAACTGCTGATGACATCCCTTGTCCTTCATTTCCCATCACCAGTGCAATGTTTTCTTTTTTTTCTACAGTCAAATATTCCTTTGCATTTTTATCTAGGGCTGTTCCCAATACAAGACTGCCTTGTTGTTGGAATTGCGGGATGATCTTTGTTAAATCAGCATTGCTGATTGTTAGATGGTACAAACTGCCTTGCGTACTGCGCAAGGTTTTAGGATTGTATAAATCGGCGCTGCCCTGTCCTAAAATTACACCAGAAAATCCAGCAGCATCAGCTGTCCGAATCATTGTCCCCACATTTCCGGGATCTTGCACATTATCCAACAACAACCAAGCGCCAGAAAAATCTATTTCCTTTTCTTGCGGCATTTCTGCTACGGCGATCATCCCCTGAGGTGCTGGTTGACTAGCCAAATGTTTCAATACTTCGTCAGAAACTAAATAATATTCTGATAGATTTTCTTCGATCCAGTCAGACCACTCATTTACCCCACGTTGACTGATGAAGACATCTTTTAAAACAACATCGGCTGCGTGTGCCTCTTGAATCAGATGAAATCCTTCTAACAAATAGGTCTGACTTTGTTGGCGATATTTTTTTTGTTGCAATTTTTTTGTCTCTTTAATCAATGGATTTTTACTTGATTGGATTTCTTTCATGTTGAACTCCTTTTTACTGTATAGAAGATTTTTTCCAGCAAGTGATTGCCTGTCTTTTTCAAATGACATTTCGTCTGTCATTATAGCACGTGATTTCTTGTAACAACTAGTAAAACTCGGTATCATGGAGTATAAGCAAAAATTAATAGGAGGGTTTCTTATGAAGATGCATTTCAACGTTACTGGTCGCGTGCAAGGTGTTGGTTTTCGCTGTACAACGTATCAATTAGCCGTAGAGATTGGTGTAACAGGCACTGTAAAAAACGAGGCCGATGGCAGTGTGACCATTGAAGCAGTTGGAACAAGCGAACAGATCGAGCAGTTTCTCACAAGACTCAAAAATCCGCAAAATCCTTTTGCTAAAGTCAAGCACATCGAACAATATGAGGACCCTACGATCAAAGACCTTGACAAGTTTTCTGTCGTCTATTAAGAAAATGACAAGGTTGGCTGATTTTTCCGAATTTAATTGAAAAGGCTAGTGTTATCTAGTATAGTATTTCCTGTATAAATTTTTATTAGCAGAGGAAGAAATAAATGACAAAATTTAAAAATTGGCTTTTAGGCTCTGGACTTTTGGGTGTTCTTTTAATCCTTTCAGGCTGTGTGCGATCGGATAAAAATGGTAACCCAGATACATCAGGTCTTGTGTACCGAATATTGGTCGTTCCATTAGAGAACTTTCTAAATTGGATGGTCCAGAATTTCGATTGGTCTTACGGCTTAGCGATCATCGTTCTAACCATCATCGTACGTTTGATCATTTTACCGCTAGGCATTCATCAATCAAAAAAATCGTTAATCCAATCTGAGAAAATGCAATCTATCAAACCACAGATTGATGCTGCTCAAGCAAAAGTAAAACAAGCAACAACAAAAGAAGAACAAATGGCAGCACAAAGTGAAATGCAAGCAGTCTACAAAGAAAACAATGTCAGCATGATGGGCGGCATGGGATGTTTGCCTTTACTAATCCAAATGCCGATCTTCTCAGCATTGTATTACACTGCACGTTTTTCAGAAGGCATCCAACATTCTTCATTCATCGGAATCGACTTAGCAAAACCAAGTTATGTCTTAGTTGTCGTTGTCGGGATTGCCTACTTATTACAAGGCTATATCTCACTAATTGGTGTGCCGGAAGAACAAAAGAAAACCATGCGCAGTATGATGATCGCCTCACCGTTGATGATCGTCTTCATGTCATTCACTTCACCTGCAGGAGTTGCTCTTTATTGGGTAGTCGGTGGTGTCTTTAGTTGCCTTCAAACTTTTATTACAAATGTACTGATGCGCCCTCGCATCAAAGCAAAGATTCAAGAAGACTTAAAGAAAAATCCGCCAAAACAAGTGGTGACTAAACCAATCAAACAAGCGGAACCAATCAAACCAAAACAAGTCAGTCAACCAAAGAATCAAGGAAAAAAAAATAATAACCATGGACGTAACGCAGGAAAACAACAACGGAAATAATCACTTCTCAGCAAGTATTTTTTTCTAAAAGTTTCTTCCTTGTCCACAAAAAAATCTAAGCAATTATGCTTAGATTTTTTTGTATAGTTTCGAAGAATACAATCATTGTCACTGAATGCACCTATGAGGTTGTATTTGTTTGTTGGATTTGTATAATCAGCTGATTAGAGTCGTCCTTTTTACTAAGAATTGTTTTTTTAGGTAAGTAAACTTGCGGGTCGGTTTGTTTAAGCTTGGTAAGCCCTGCCTTAAACTGAGCGATACTTGTCTTTTTTTCTGTTCCTAACAAGACAGTATATAAACTCCCTGGAAGATGATCAAAAACGACTTGACCTTCCTCATCTGACTGTACTACAAATGGCTTTCCTTCTCGCTGTAAAACTTGTTTTCCTCTGCGATCAGCTAATGCTACTGAAAATTGGCGCAAAGGTTCTCCTTGCTGATCTTGTAAATAAAAAACTAAATCCACTATTTTTTTTCGCAGCAAGTAACTCTTAAGCACACGATACAATAACAAAATTACACCTGCTGACAGACCGACGATTCCAGCTAAGATTCCCCATTGATACAATCGACGAGAACTGACCGCTTTTTGTGCATCTGAGGCGATCTTTTCAGTATAAGGAATTCGGTGACCGCGTACTAATAATCGATGAGAATTGATCATATAGGGCGTACACGTAATCAACGTGACCAAATCCGCCCCTGGTACAATCTGCAGATCACTTGTCTCATTTGGTTCCACCACTTTTATCTGGTCGACTTGATAAGCAAGTTTCTCTCCTGCAATCGTTAGAACAAAGATATCTTTTTCTTTGAGCTTTGGTAAATCCGTAAATAATTTTCGTTGCGGCAGTCCACGGTGCGCCGAAATTGCCGCGTGTGTATCTACACCTCCTGTTGGATAGGAAGTTCCTTGTATAACGGTGGCTCCCCGCATCAATAAATAATCATTCGTAGTATCAAAAATCGGTACCTCCGTCTTGATTGCTGAGATCGTCAGCGTACCGATCAAATGTTTTTCGATGTATTGTTCACTATCAGATAGATCAGCTGTCTCTTTAAAAGGATCTGTAATTGCCGCAGGATTTTGTTTATCGTCACGATTTGCTTGTTTCATTTGTGCCAAGCGCTGTTTATCGATCTTTTTTTGATAATTGTCGACCATTTTCTGATCGATTAAGCTATTGACTGCATCTGAATAAAAAGGATATAACGCAGTCAAACTTCCGATCAAAAAAATCAGGAGCATTAAAATCCGCGTAATGAGTTGTTTTTTCCCGCCTTTCTTCATCTTCTCACACTCCTACTAGTAAATACTTCCCATTTTTTTTAATCAGTTGATTTCTTTTGCCAATCAAACGAAACATTGGATCATGTACACGCCAAACTTTTGCTTTAAACAATGGTTGTTCATTTTTTGGAAAAGCACTCACTTTATAAATCCCACCAGGAATCTCTGAAAAACAAACTTCCCCTTGTACGTTTTTCGATTCGATTACGGGTTTTCCTCCTAAAAGAACCGGTGTGCCATCTTTTTGCAGTAATTGAAATTGATGTAGCGTTGGCTCTGAATTGAAAAACTGTAACTTGTATGTTTTTTTCGCTGCTCGAAATAACACTACTTTACGCCAAATCCAATAAAAAATGATGCCTAAGATTCCCACCAAAAGTACAATCAGCCCTGATAGACGCCAGAATTGATAGCGTTTGGTTTGATTGATCGCTGTTCCCATTTTTTCTTTATAAGGAATTCGCACACCTGTTACTAACAAACGATGAGAATTAATCATATAGGGTGTACATGTTAATAACGTCACGAGATCGCGTCCTTTTTGTACAGCCAAAACCTCTAAATTATCTGGTGATACTACTTGAATCTGATCGACTTGATACGCCAGGCGTTCATCCAATATATCGAGATAAAATTGATCGCCTTTTTTTAATTTTTCCAGATCGGTAAAAATCATTTTTTGAGGCAATCCCGTATGTCCTGTAATAACCGAATGGGTACTTGTTCCACCAATCGGATAAGACGTTCCTTGCAGTAAGGTCGTCCCTTTTTCTAAAAGTGCTTGATTCGTCTCACTAAAAATCGGTAAACTCGTACGAATTTTAGGAATATATAATGCCCCTAAAAGATGTTCTTCGTAATACGTTGCCGGATAATTTTCTTCAAGATTTGTCGTATCAAATAATTCTTCCAACAGACCTAAACCAGAAATACCCGTTGCTTCACTTTTCTTTGCATTTTCGGCGACCATTTTTTTTCGTACTTTTTCTCGATTTTTCTGATTTTGTGCAGCTGTTTCTTGCTGATGTTTTTCTACCATTTTCTGATCCAGATAGTTGTTCAATGAATCCACAAAAAAGGGATAGGAAAATATGCCGATGCCAGTTATAAACATTACCGCAATCAAGCATTTGATAAGTAGATTTGTTGGTTTTTTCCTAGCAGAGTGCGTTTGTTTTGTCATCGTTACCACTCCCTCATTCATTTTCTATGTAAAATTTAGAAAAACAGACTGAAACAGTCTCAAAGGAACTGATCCAATCTGTTTTTCGTGTTAAAAAGGAAGATTATACTTCAGAGGGTCTCTTTGCTTTTTTGTACCAGATGAATGCCCCTGTCATCAAGGCTAATCCAATCGCTAAGAATGCTAGGATCCCATTTCCACCTGTAGAAGGCAATAATCCTTTAGGCGTATTGCTGACTTTTGTTATTAGATCATCCGTTTCGTACTCCCCATGTGTAACAGTGAATGAGACTGCCTCTTCTAATTTTACATATTTATCAGAAGGTGCCGCTTTTTCGATTAAATTGTATGTCCCATTCTCAAGTCCAATCACTTTTAGTACACCGTCTGTTCCTGATGAGATCTCTGTCGCTTCATTCTTAGTCACCCAGCCTTTGAATGCATATTCTCCATCATCATTTAAGTTGAATTTTGCATATTCAGTGTCAGATTTTTGGACCTTAAATTTCGCACCCGCTAATCCTTGACCTGTATGTCCATCGATTTTAGTAAATTGATGGCCGCCTGTTCCGACTTTATCAGTTGTCAAATCAGACTGCTGGCTCCCGTTAATCGAGACATACGCCCTATTCGTCTGTAATTTATCGATGTCGAAGCTATCCTTGAACTTCATTTGATACGTGATGATTAACGTTTCTCCTGCTAGACTTCCTACTGCCGCACTGCTTGTATTCAGACTGATTACAAATTTTCCATTCTCTGGAGCAAATGTATAGTCCGTAGCTCCTAGCGATCCAACTTCCAGTGTTCCCACAAGTTCTAATCCGGCACTTGGTTCATCTGTAATTGTAAATGATGTCAGCGAACTGATATTTTCTGGGATATTGATTGTTAATGTATAGCTGAATTCGTCCGCTGTCGTAGCATTGTAATACAATAATTTTGTTGGATCATTTTCGTCATAAATTTTCTGAGTACCATAATCCGCTACTTTGCTATCTGTCGCCGTCTGGTTTTTAGGATAAAGATGGATATTTTCATTTACAACATCTGTGTAGATAACGTTCCCGTTATCATCTAATTTAATTGATCCATCAGTATCTTTTACAATTCCATAGATTGGTAATGCTAAAACGATCGGTGCTGCTTTTTTTGTGATCGTTGTCGTGGTAGGCGTGCCCGTTTCGACAAATAGATACACTGCATCTTTTGTTACAGAATTTCCAGATACTTGATACGTACTTTTTGCTGGTAAATTCTCAAACAACGCCTTACCATTATCACCTGTTGTCACGTTGAGTGGTTGCCCGGCGGCAGCTGCAATCGCATCTGCTGTATCTGCTACAATCGCATTAGTCACAGCGCTTTGTGAGCTGTCATTAATCTGTCCATGGTAATACGCTGTGATATCATACGCAGTGAACGTTACACCTGCCAA
Source organism: Enterococcus dongliensis (assembly GCF_031927985.1). Lineage (NCBI taxonomy): Bacteria > Bacillati > Bacillota > Bacilli > Lactobacillales > Enterococcaceae > Enterococcus > Enterococcus dongliensis. Next base: position 119,047 of record NZ_JARPZC010000002.1, on the reverse strand, counting down.
AGGTTCGCCGCCAAAATCCGCTATTTCTCCTCCGGTATTTTGTATAGTTGACTCTGGATAATCAGTATCAAACAATCGTTTATTTAATGTCACATTGACTGTTTCCGACGTAGCCGCCTCTGCGATTTCTCCTACACCAAGTGCTCCTCCTATTAATAAAGGTAGTGCCATCAGACTGGTGGCTAACAAACCGAATATTTTTTTCATTTTCATCTCTTTTCCTCCTAATTTTTCTTTTTATAATAGTGGATTTCTTTTTCAACGTCTACTTTACTTGCAATGATCTCTATTCGTCTTTCGTTACTTTGACAGCGATTTTTCGACGATACCAAAAGAAAATCACAAGACCTACAATCACTAATCCAATCAGTGAAATAAGTGTTTTGGCTTCTCCCGTCACTGGTAAAAATGACTTTTTCGGTGGAGAAGATGGCTCGATAGGTTGTGCTGGTGTAGTCGGTTGCTCCGGTGTGGTCGGTTGTCCCGGTGTTACCGGTTTTTCCGGATCAGTTGAAATAGACTCTCTTCGTTTCCTTCTATTTTCATCCACTCTTCTAATGGGGCAAAATCAGTCTTGATGCCTTCTTTATTCGTTTTTGGATCAAAATCATCACTTGCTGGTAAAATTGCGATATTGACTTTCGCTCCCGTCCCTTCAAGCGCATTCTCCAAATAGTATATTGCCGTACGTACATCTTCATTCCTATCTCCACCTGAAGTAGAAGAACTTGAATCCATGATAAACACAATATCTGCTGCACCATGAAGTAATGGAGCCTCGGCGGTTAAATCAAAGGTGATCTCATAAAGTCGCTGATTCCATGCTTCTAATGGAGATAACGGGTTTCCATCTGCATCTTTTGTAGCTAACTGAGCACGTTTTGTTGCATTAACAGGTATTGGTGTTCCTGAGCCTCCAGTATTTTGTGTCATCCGTCTTGGTAAAGCCGCTATTTCTTCATTGATATTTTTCGGCTCGTCTTCTTTCTCTTTTTCCTCATCTGTGGCTTGGGTCTCTTCGGTCATTTGTACTTCTGCAGTCACTTGAAACGGTCCTTGCATTTCTGTCGGAAGAATATCTTTTGTTTGGATCTCTTTTGTTTCTTGCGACACCATTTCTATCCGTTCTGCATCAGCTGAGGTTTCTCCTTCTGCGACCATTTCTTCACGCATTTCACGTCGTTCGTCTAACTGTATTTCAACAGCTAACGTATTTTCTTCTTTCGGGACTTCTACAATAATTTTCCCTGCTGATGCTGGTGAGTAATCAGATTCTGCTAACCAGCCGTCTGCTTGCATAGCCATTCCAGATTCATTGGCATTTACTAGCGTGCCAATCCCCGACGTTACTTTGTCTACTTTTAATTTCATCAGTCGTTGATTATCATCGTCACTGCTTGTGTCGTGATGTTTCTGATAATCAATTTGCCATTCGATTGTTGTTTCTTTTTCTTGATACGAAACTTCTACTCGTCCCAGATTTTCTTGATCGAAGATAACTTCTCCTGTTGTCACTGCTTCTACTTTTTGCGAAAATGCCGAAGCTACTGACAAAAGATAAGGAAAAATAATCATCAGAATTGCAAACACTGACCAAAATGAATGTCCTTTTTTCCTTAGTCTCATTTGTTTGTCCACATCCTTTCTTTCAAAATCTTCTAAATCGCTCCCTTGTTTTTTTACGGGTGCTCCACTTTTCACTTGCCCACTCTAATCTTCCTTTCATTTTTCAAACTATATTCTAACTAATTACATATTCAGTTTATCAATTTAAATGCTTTATAACCAATTAATATGGTTTAAAGTTATTTATTTACTTTTATAACGTTTTCAATCCTATGATTTTTGATATAATCAGATTTACAGCGAATAAAACAACTAATTATTCTTCAAAACAATATATAATTATCAAAATAAATGAAAATTATGATTAAAATTGATTGCTGGATTATCGTCATATTTTGTCGTTAACGAATTATTTTTAGCTAATTACAAGTAATCGCGATTATTTATCTAAACAATTAACTTAATCAGTTATTTATATAGTGATTTTCAAGTGCTTTTTTGATAATGTTTTTAATTTCCTTTATAATAAAATTAAGAATTAGATTAGAGAGAAGGTGGCGTCTTGCTAGCAACGATTTTCTTAACAAAAAAAGACCAAAAAAATTGGCCCTCTTTTATCATTTGGAACGATTGCCTGAAGGAGACTACACTATCAAATCGATCAGTGATGAACTTGGGTATGTCTATAGCACAACACAAGTTTTATTGAATGAAATGGCAGCGGATTGTTCAATGATCAATAAAGAAGCGATGTTGTTCACTCCGCAAAAACAAGTTCGCTGTCCTCTTAACGGAATCGCTTATGATCGCTATTTTGCTTTTTTGGTACATCAAGGTGTGCCTTATCAATGTTTGCTTTATTTATTGGAACATCCACAAAATGATTTGCAGACATTTTGTCATTCTCACTATGTCAGTATCGCTTCTTGTATGCGGCATCTCCAACCGTTAGCGGAGTATACCCAACAATTTGGCATCACTTTTAATCGTAGTCAACTATCGATGAAAGGTGATGAACGCTTGATCCGCATTACTTTGTTCAATCTTATTTGGGCAGTTTCAAAAGGAAGTGAACCGTTATTTCAACATTTTCAGTCAGGTGAATTGACTACGACACTCGCTACATTGAGCCAAGAGATTCCTTTAGGTCGTGATTATGTTGGAACAAAAGAAATCCATCTCTTTGTCGAGATTACCTATCTCCGTATAAAACATGGTTTTTATGTCGAAGATGATCCGCGTTATGATGCTATTTTTTCAAAGGAAAGTCAGCTGCCGCTGGATGCATTAGAACAATTTTTCCCTGTTTCAAAAGATCAACTATATGCGGAATACCGTTTTTTACAATTTATGCAATATTACGCTCCTACTTATATAGGAAATGATGATCCGCGATTGCCTATGATTCAGCAATACTTGGCTGAAAAAAATCCATTGTCTACGATTCTTCTTAGTTTTGAATCATTCTGGGAAAAAACAGTTATTCGCGGAGATACAGCCATTTTGAAAAAAAATCCTGACATCCATGGAAATCTTCATAATGTTTTGGTTTGTTATTATATTTTCCCGCAGAAAATCCCGACCTTGTTTAATCTTTTGGTCTATTTTCAACAGAGTACTTCTATTCATTATGAGTATCTTCATCAACAGATTACGCGCTTTTTCACGCGCTTTAGCAGACGTAGCGGATTTGAATGGTTACAAGGCTGTCAATCATGCTTGATTGATCTATTCACCTGGCTCACATTGGCCTATTTTGAATCTACTGGACAACAACAGCCGTTAATTGTTTCTTTGATTATGGAGTCTAATCAATTATTTCGCCAAGGTATCACGCAGCGATTAAACGATCTTTCTTTCGTCAAATTAGTTCCTTTTTCGATTCATGATGTGGCAGAATATGATTTTTTAGTTTGCTCCTCCGCGTTGTTATTACCTAAGGACAACAGTCTGCCGTATTTTGTTTTTAATTTTTTTAGTAAAAATACTGATTACACCGCGTTGTACCGTACTTTACGAAAACAGCACCAAAGGAAAAATATTTCTTATCGTCTGCAAACAGGTGGGCCTGCCTCGGCAAAAAAATAGACTAACAATCTCTACATCCCTGTGTACGGACGTTTCAACAATAAGTTCTTTTGATTAACCTAAAAGGGGACTGATCTCAAAGTAGATCAGTCCCCTTTGTTTTACTCATATGTTTTGTAAATTATTTTGAACCATCCACTCGATCTACAAAAAATGGATAAGCTTATTTTATGCTTTTTAATATGTATTCATGGTCCGTGTTCTTATTTGGTGACTTCTTGCTATAGATGAACACGCTGCAGTACCGTTCTATATAGCAAAAGAGACTTTTTAGCAACTGCAACCTAAAAACTGCCTAGTAGATTGCTTTATTGGATTACTATCACTGAACGATACTTTTAGTTTTTGAATTTCTAAAAATTCCATGTGATTTTTGACAGTTTTTTGTCGCTCAGAAGGTTTCTGAGGGATTTTCGTGTATGCGAAGAACTATCCTTATCGAAAAGCACGTAAATTCTCCTCATTTTTTATTAATGAATTATCTATTTATTCATGTACTATTAATCCCATAATAGATTTAGGAGGAAATCATATGATTGAACCAAAATTTAATAGATTGAATCTGTCTCAAGGATCATTTTTCCAAATTTATGACAATGAGGATTTCATATTGGATGGAGTCTTCATTGAAGGCGAAATTATCGAGAGACAACACATTGAACATCCGATAATCGAAAAATGTCTTTTTGAGAAGGTTGTATTTGAGGAAAATGAATTCAATAGACTCGAAATAACTGATTGCATCTTCTTAAATTGTGATTTTTCAAATTGTAATTTTCATGCATCCATGATTCATCGCGTCAAATTTATCAATTGTAAAATGGTCGGTGCTAGTTTTATTGGAAGTTATTTGGGCAATACTTTATTTACGGAATGTTTGCTGAATTTTGCTAACTTTAGTGATTCAAAATTAAAAACGGTCGCTTTCGATAAATGTACCATGGATAGTTTTGATATGGTCGAAAGCTTCCTTGATAAAACAACTTTCTCCAATAGCAATCTAAATAAAGCCAATCTCTTTCAAACAAATCTTAAAAAAATAAACTTTTCATCTTGCGAATTTGATACCCTTGATGTTAGACAAGAGGATATTATCGGTTGTAAATTCAATCAATATCAAGTCATTTATTTAGCAAAAAAATTTTTAAATATTCAAGTTGTTTGAGATTTTTACCCGTATCTATTAAGAGACAAATCAATACCTGTTGCGGCTGTTCGTCTGACTAAGAGTCGCAAAATTGTTCAGAATTCTTCTTACAATTTTGTCACAATTACCATTTCTTAATAATATTTATCTATAATTTAGGAAAATAAGGAGGTAATTTTATATGGGTAAGTACAGTATTTCCGGTCTCTTCTTTATTGCTAGTATTTTTTTATTTGCCATTGCAACACTGATTGGATCACACCTAGATGCAAATGGTCTGTTGATAGAACCGGCATTCTTTTGTATCCCACTTGGTTATTTGGCCCTTTTGATCTCGTTTCTTACTGCGCTATATGATTTTACGAAAGAAAAAATTTTTAAAAATAGTAAATAAACAGCCAATTGGCTGTTTATTTTTATCTCCAAATTTCTTCTTTATCAGTTAGTATAAAAACAACTCATTTCTCAGACCTCAAAATCGATAATCACAAATCAACGATTTTCGTTTGTAAAATAGTCGCTTTGTCCATTATTTGGCAAATGTCTATCGATTCATTGAAGTAAATTTTCCAATCGATAACAGCTATACAAAACAGCTTGTTCATTTTCTTTATCACACAAAATTATTTCTTTCCCATACAGGCTAGAATCATTTCCTTGTAAAAATTCCTCATCATTAACTGCAAATCAATGAACTTGCTAGCAGATTCATTCCCGTACCCGCATTGTTCGGACTACTTACTCTGCCCACGCAGGCAAAAAAATAGAGTTAGCAGACGGACTACAAAGACCCTCACACCAACTCTAACTGCATTTATAACCTGTACGGGATTTGAACCCGTGCCTCCGCGCTGAGAACGCGGCGTCTTGACCCCTTGACTAACAGGTTAGATTTTATCAACAAAAAGTATTATACTGCTAATCACTTTTTTTAGAAAGTATTTACCCTTATTTTTTTGAATAATTAAATATGTGTTTATTTAATCATTCATGTTGTTTATATAGTTTTAACGTGTATAATAGAGTGTGTATTCACGCACTTATTTTTTTGAACGACACTTGAACAATGAATGAGTGAAAATCAAATTCATTTTTTCTCAAAGAAAAAGGAATGTATTACTAGGAGGACCTATGAATCTATCACAACGGCAAGAGAAAATCATCGAGGTTGTCAAACGCGATCAACCACTAAGTGGCGAAAAAATCGCTGATCACTTAGGAATTTCACACGCAACCTTACGAACCGATCTTTCCTTCTTAACTATGGCAGGGATTTTAGAAGCAAGTCCCAAAGTTGGTTATACTTATACCGGTGTAGGCATCGAGCAATTTTTGTTCGACAAAATCTTTTCCGTCAAAGTTGAAGAGATCATGCTGTCTCCACTTCTCACACCACAAGACACGTCTATTCATGACGCCATCACTAATATGTTCATGTATGATGTAGGGTCTATTTATGTAACAGACAAAGAACAACATCTAGTTGGTCTATTGTCCCGCAAGGATCTATTACGTGCTTCGTTGAACAGTAATTTACAAAATACTCCAGTTGCAGTCGTTATGACTCGTGCGCCTCATCTGCAAACTTGTACAAAAGATTACACTATCTTAGAAGCTGGTGCTGTCTTGCTTGATTATCAAGTCGATTCACTGCCGGTTGTTAGCGAAGAAGATCCGAAAAAAGTTATCGGAAAAATTACGAAATCACGAATTTTTAATTATATTATGCAACAAGCAAAACAAACTGAAACCAATCGATAGGAGCAAAAAAATGAAAAAAAGTGTACCTCTTTATATGATCTCTGATTCAGTCGGTGAAACGTCTTTGAAATTAGTCAATGCCGCAACAGCCCAATTTCCTAACGTGGATTTTGATTTGTCTTATCGTTTTCCTTTCACTAAAGATGAGGAAGAACTAACTAGTATTTTAAGCGATGCTTTAAAAGACAGTGCAATCGTCGTCACTACTTTAGTCAGTGACAATCTTACTAAAATTATCGAAGACTTTGGTGATCGGACTGGCTTGCAATACATTAATTTAATGAGTCCTTTCATGAAGATTGTCCATCAAAAAACCGGTGTGGCTCCTTTACAAGAAGCTGGCGTAGTCCATAAACTAAATCAAGAATATTTTGATCGTGTAGCAGCGATTGAATTTGCAGTGAAATACGATGATGGAAAAGATGCAAAAGGATTCTTAGAAGCTGATCTTGTTTTATTAGGAATCTCTCGTACTTCTAAAACACCTTTAAGTATGTATTTGGCAAACAAACGAATCAAAGTCGCAAATCTGCCATTGATTCCTGAAGTCCCTCTACCCGAACAGATCAAGTCTGTTCCAAAAGAAAAACTTATCGGACTGATGATTGAGCCAGAAGTTCAGAAAAAAATCCGGATGAGTCGCTTGAACTCTCTAGGTTTGGCGGAAAATTCTCGTTATTCAGACATTAATCGGATCAAAGAAGAAGTCGATTATGCCTTGAATGTTTTTGACGAATTAGGTGCGTTTACACTTGATGTGACGAATAAATCCATCGAAGAATCAGCAACACTGATCCTTGAACAATTAGATAGCTCACTATAGAAGATCGCAGCTGACTTCATTGGATTGCTCATAGTTTGGCGGAAAAACTACAATCGTTATGAAAACATCAGTAATGTTTATTCTCAAAAATAATCCGTTGGTCGACTGTGAAATGACTAGAAATAAGGAGTGCCTGTATGTTATCAACCCGTGAAAAATATTATCAAATGTTGGAAAAAGAATTTAGTACCAAAGAAGCGATCATGACTGAATTAATCAATTTAGAAGCCATCATGCATCTGCCAAAAGGAACCGAACTTTACATCAGTGATATTCATGGGGAGTTTGCTGCCTTTGACCATATCTTGCGTACTGGTGCCGGCAATATCAAAGAAAAGATCAGTTTGCTCTTTGGTGATCGCCTAACAGAACACGAAAAAGATAAATTGACGATTCTAGTTGCTTATCCTCAACAAGCATTGACTGATAAAACGTTCTTTGCTTATCGTGATTGTTCTTGGTATCGAAAAAAAATCCGCCAATTACTAGAGTTATTGGCCTTTTGCTCAACAAAATATACTCGTTCAAAAGTTCGGAAAGCGTTGCCGAAACAATACGCGTATATTATTGAAGAATTGATGTACACGGATACGAACTATACGGATAAAGCTGCTTATTTTGATCAAATCTTGGCACATTTATTAGATTTAGAGCAAGGCAAGCCATTTATCATTGCGTTATGTCAAAGTATTCAACGGTTGGTCTTGGATCATCTCCACGTTGTTGGGGATATTTATGACCGTGGACCAGAAGCCGATAAGATTATGGATAAATTGTGCCAACATCCTTCGCTGGATATCCAATGGGGCAATCATGATATTTTATGGATGGGCGCATACGCCGGCTCGTGCGCATGTTTGATGACATTACTGCGAATTGCTGCACGGTACAATTACTTATATGAAATCGAACAAGCTTATGCGTTGAATCTCCGTCCATTATTCATGTATGCAGAAGAACATTATCAAAAAAATCCGATTTTTACACCTAAAGAAAAAAATAGTAGTGAAAATTATTCTATCGAAAGTTTAGACAGCTTAGAAAAAGTTCATCAAGCATTGTCGATCCTTCAATTCAAACTAGAGGGCCAATTGATCAAACGGCATCCAGAGTTTCAAATGAATGACCGTTTGCTCTTTGAAAAAATTGATTTTGATAAAGCAACGATTCAATTAGCTGGACAAGACTATCCATTACAAGGAAGCTGCTTCCAAACTTTGCAAAAAGATGTTCATGCTCTCACTGAACAGGAAGAATATGTCGTCGATACCTTACTAGCTTCTTTCCAACAATCGGCTAAAATGCAAGAGCATATGCAGCTGTTGTTAGATAAAGGCTCGATGTATCTTGTATATAATCAACACCTTTTGTTTCACGGTTGCCTTCCATTAAAATCGGACGGTAGTTTCTTGCCGCTGACCGTTGCTGATAAAGATTACAACGGCAAAGAGCTCTTGAACTTTTTTGAAGAACAGATCCGTTCGGGTTGTCAGCACCAAACAAAAGACAGTTCGGCTGCCGATTGGATTTGGTATTGTTGGACTGGAAAAATTTCCCCACAATTCGGTAAAAGCGCCATGACCACTTTTGAGCGCTACTTTATCGCTGACAAAAAAACTCATAAGGAAATCAAAAATCCTTATTATCACTATCGAGATACCCACGAGACTTGTCAGATGATTTTAGAGGAGTTTGCTTTGTATTCTCCTCATTCTCGAATCATCAATGGTCACACTCCGGTAAAGGTCAAAGGCGGAGAATCACCGATTAAAGGCGAAGGAATGCTATTTGTGATTGATGGCGGACTTTCTAAAGCCTACCAAAAAACAACTGGTATCGCTGGCTATTCACTGTTGAATAATTCTTTTGGTTTCCAATTAGTGACGCATGATCCTTTTGAATCTGTCGAAAATCTATTGGCCAAACAAGCGGACGAAACTTCTTTAAAACGGGTAATCGATAAAGACTTGCAACGGGTTCTCATTAAAGACACGACCGTTGGCGACAGTCTTGAAGAACAGATCGAAAATCTAACCGGTTTGTTGCATTACCAAGATAGAAATGAACATGCGGGCATCATCAGTAATTGATGATTTCCGCATGTTTCTGTATAGTAGTTTTGAGGTGAAAAAATGATTTCTGCATATATCAATATCTTTTTTATTTTTGTTTTGATGTTTATCGGTTATATCTTAACGTATAAGCAGTGGTTCTCAAATCAAATCGGTGACGCGTTCTCAAAATTGATTTTACGAATCGCCTTGCCTTGCAATATGTTTTTAACGATTACTAAGAATTTTTCTCGCTCGGAATTTTTGCATCTTGTGAGCGGGATGATCATCCCTCTTCTTTCTATGCTGCTGACTTTTGTGCTCAGCTTTGCCTATCGCCGCATTTTTCACATTTCGCCGACACGTAAAGGAATCTTTTCGACCATGTTCACTTGTTCCAACACGATTTTTATTGGTTTGCCAATTAATTTAGCAATTTTTGGCGAGCAAGCCGTTCCTTATGTACTGCTTTATTACATTGTAAATACAACCCTGTTTTGGACACTGGGAATCTATTTTATTGCACGTGACAATCCACAGATCGAACAAGCGACAGTCAGTTTTCATTTGGTACCGATTTTAAAGAAGATTTTCTCGCCGGCATTATTGGGTTTTCTGCTTGGTCTATGTATGGTCTTAATCAATGTTACTGTACCTGATTCCCTTGCAACTTTCTTAGCTTATCTTGCTGATTTGACTACTCCCTTATCGATGTTTGTAATCGGAATCATCGTCTACAATGTAGGGATTAAAAATCTGATGTTGCACAAAGATATTCTCGGCGTGCTCATCGGTCGCTATCTGATTTCTCCATTGGTCGTTTGGTCATTGGGACAATGGATCAGCGTACCGCCTTTAATGCTTTCAGTCTTCATTATCCAATCTGCCATGCCCGTTCAAAACTCTGTACCGATTTTGGCTCGTTCTTATGAGGCCGATCAAAAATTTGCGGCGTCATCTCTAGGCTATTCGGTGTTGCTGTATCTTGCCTATATTCCGCTATTATTGAAATTGATTCTTTAAAAAAGCATCAGAATGTTTCTTGCAAATATTTTTCTGCTTCTTCTCTCGATTTAAAAATGACTAGATTTTTCGTTTTTTTATATTGGTCTAACAATCTGTAAATTTGCGGCAATTGATTGTTTGGAAAATCAATGATCCATTGCTTGAATTCTTCATCAAATTCTGTTTCTATCCAAGGCAGATCCTCACGAACTTTTCCAATCCGTGATTTTACTCCAGCAAGACAGACTGACAGTGGATAATCCAAAAGAAAAACAGTATCACATTCTGCCAAACGCAGATTAAGTGTGTGCAGGTAATTGCCATCAATAATCCACTCTTCTCGTTTGGTTATTTTAGCTAACTGCTGGACAAATTCTTCGCGGCTCACTGTTGTTTGATTAGATTTATGCCAAAAACGATCTAAATAATACAGACTTAACCCTGTTTTCTCTCTTAATTTTCGTGAAAAGGTGCTTTTTCCTGCACCAGGACTGCCGATAACAATGACTTTCTGCATATCTTCTCCTCTTTTTCTAGTAAATAATCACACGGACACAAAAAACAGTATCAAGTATCTATAAATCAGATACTCGGTACTGTTTTTATAAACTTTTCTGCTATTTCGTAATGATTTTATCAATGCTGGCTAGTGCATCGGCCATTCGTGTAATAATCGCTAATTGATTCAAACGATTATCGCGAACTTTTTCATCAGCTACCATAATCATCGTATCATTGAAATAACGCTCAATTACTGGACGCAAGTTTGTCAACGTTTGATAATTTTCTGCCATGCTTTGATTGGCAAATACATCTTCTGCTTCTTTAACTGCTGCATACAATTCTTTTTCGCTGTCATTTTCAAACAACTTAGGATCCACTTGGAAAGTGATTGCTGCTGGTTCCATCTTCTTCGTTAAATTGATGACTCGCGTCAAAGCTTCCATTGTTTCTTTAAAGTGATCATCTGTTAAATGTTGATCGAAAATTTGAGCAGTCTTGAAGATTTGTACTAGATCATCTTGGTGTGATTCCACTACTGCATCAATAATATCATGGCGAATATGATGCAATTGAAGGCGTTGACGAATCCGACCTTTGAAGAACTCGATGAATTCTTTTTGATCACGGTTGAAATGGATGCCATAGTCTAACACATCTTCATTGATGGCATCGACGATTGCTCCTTGCATATCGGTAAATGGGAATGTCCAATCCTTTTCTTCAATGATTCGAATAATTCCATACGTTTGGCGGCGCAATGCATAAGGGTCATTTGAACCGCTTGGAATCATCCCAACTGCAAAGAATCCTAAGACACTATCCAATTTATCAGCGATTGCTAAAACTGCGCCTACAGCTGTTTTTGGTAATTTTCCTTCTGATGAAACAGGCAGATAATGTTCTCGAATTGCTGTAGCGACAGCAGGTGTTTCACCTTTCAACAAGGCATATTTTTCTCCCATGATCCCTTGTAGTTCAGGAAATTCTCCCACCATATTCGTAACTAGATCAAATTTATAGATTTCAGATGCCCGTTTTAAAGCCGTTAATTCTTCATCACTCAAACCGATGCGTTTACCGATTACTTGACTGATTAACGCAACTCGTTGCATTTTTTCATGCATACTACCGATTTTTTCATGGAAGGTCACATTTTTTAATTTTTCTACGCAATCCTCAATCGATAATTTCTTATCTTCTTCAAAGAAAAATTCGCCATCTTCTAAACGAGCTGCCAAAACTTTTTGGTTTCCTTTAACGACATTATCTAATTTCACGCTATTACCATTCCGTACAGAAATAAAATGCGGCAATAACATCCCTGCTTGATTGCGGACTTCAAAATAGCGTTGGTGTTCTTTCATCGAAGTGACCAATACTTCTTCAGGGATTGATAAGAAACGTTCGTCAAAATCACTGACAAATGCCGTTGGATATTCAACTAGATTGGTTACTTCTTCTAATAGCTCAGGATCCAAAGTGATTACCCATTTATTTTTTTTAGCAATCTCTTCGATTTGTTCTACAATCATTTGTTGCCGTTTATAAGCATCTGCGATCACGAATTGTTCTTCTAGCTTTGTTTCATATTCACTCGGCTCAGCAAGTTCAATCTGATCCCCTAAGAAACGATGTCCTGCTGTTGTCCGTCCTGTTTGTACATCCAACAAGTCAAAAGGAATAATTTCTTCGTCTAATAAAGCAACAATCCAATGAATCGGCCGAATGTATTCAAACATTGTCTCGCCCCAATGCATCATCGTTGGGAAATTCATGCTTTTCACAACATCTAGCAATCCAGCTAAAACTTCTTTACTTTCTTTTCCGTGGATATATTTTGTGACATAGACATATTCTACTCCGTTCAACTCACGGAAAGTAATCGCATCAGTCGTCAAACCTTGTCCGCGGACAAAACCTTCAGCTGCTTTACTCCAATTTCCTTCAGCATCAAGCGCAATTTTCTTTGCTGGTCCTTTGACTTCTTCTTGCACGTCTTCTTGTCGATCAGGAATATTGGTCACTCGAATCGCCAAACGTCGAGGAGTAGAGAAGGTTTCGATTGATTCAAAGGTCAAGCTGTTTTCTGCTAAGAAATTTGAGACTCTGTCTTCTAGTTGTTTGATACTTGGCCAAACCACGTGGGCTGGCATTTCTTCTAAACCGATTTCTAATAAAAGATTTTTCGCCATCTTATTTGCCCTCCTGATTCAATAATGGGAAACCTAATTTTTCCCGTTCCGCTACGAAAATCTTCGCAACAGCGCGAGCCATATTACGGATGCGTGCTAAGTAACCAGCACGTTCTGTTACTGAAACCGCACCACGTGCATCTAATAGATTAAAGGTGTGGCTGCATTTTAAAATATAATCATACGCTGGATGTACGAGATTTTCATCAATACAGCGTTTTGCTTCTTTTTCAAATTTATCAAAGTTTTCTAATAACATTTCTTGGTTGCTTTCTTCAAAAGAATATTTTGAATGTTCGTATTCTGGTTGTTTGAAAATCTCGCCGTATTTTACACCGGCGCTCCATTCTAAATCATAAACACTGTCTACTTCTTGGATGTATGAAGCCAAACGTTCCAGACCATATGTCAGTTCAGAAGTAACTGGACGGCATTGCAGACCACCGACTTGTTGGAAATACGTGAACTGAGTGATTTCCATCCCATCTAACCAAACTTCCCAACCAACACCAGCACAACCCATAGAAGGATTTTCCCAGTTGTCTTCCACAAAACGAATATCATGTTCTAATGGATCAATCCCCAATAAGCGTAAGCTGTCTAAATACAATTCTTGAATATTTTTAGGTGAAGGCTTCATCACAACTTGGAATTGATGGTGCTGGTACAAGCGATTTGGGTTTTCTCCATAACGACCATCTGCTGGACGACGTGAAGGTTCTACATAAGCCGCCCGCCACGGTTCTGGACCAATCGCCCGCAAAAAAGTATACGGACTCATCGTTCCTGCTCCTTTTTCTGTGTCGTAAGCTTGCATCAACATACAGCCATTATCTGACCAAAACTTTTGCAAAGTCAAAATCATCTCTTGCACGGTTAATTTGCTCATTCTTTTTCCTCCTGTATCGTTTTTACTATTATTGCTTTCATACTAATTTATTTCAGACAAACTTAAAAATCATGAAAAAGCAAAACTGACAAAAAAAGTCCCTATGTCGAATTTCGACATAGGGACGTATCAACGCGGTTCCACCCTACTTCCAAGCAACAAGCTTGGCAGCTTTAACTAAATGTGCTCACAAACGCCAACAAAATCTGCTTCCCTGCTTGGCTTTCACTGGCCCAAACTCGCTGTGATCTTCCACAAATTTCTAAATTTGATCATTGCACGTATTCAACTTGGTTCTATAATAGCGACACCATACCCCTTTTGTCAAATCTTTCTATCAATCAAAGGGAATTGGCTGAAAAATCCCATCTTTTAATTGCATCGTCTCAGTAAAGCCCAACGATTGTAATAGTGCTTTGGTCTCTTTGAAATGACAAGTTAATGTCGTTGTCTCATGGCTGTCACTAGTAATAATGATCGGACAATTTCGTCGCTTTAATTGCTTTAATAAAAATACGCTAGGATAAGGCGTCGTTTTCCAGTTGCGAGAAATGGCTCCTGTGTTGATCTCTACCATTCCATCATAGGTTTGAATACTATCGATCACATCATTTAGTGCCTGCAAAGCAATGGCTTGATAGTCTGCACTATCTTCATCTAGCCAAGGATATTTTTCATTGAATTTTGTAATCAAATCAAAATGACCAACAATTTTTGAGCGATTTTGGTGGATATGCTTCACGACAGTATCATAATAATCACGAACCATTTTTAACGCATCACCCTGATACCACTCAGCCAAAGTCTGCTTCAAACTTTCAGGACTTTCATCGACACTGCGAAATATTCCTTGTCGTGGTGGAAAATAATGAACCGAACCTATCGTATAATCATATCCGTTGATTGGATCCGCACTATAATAATCCCATTCCAACCCCAAGCTGATAGTTAGTCTGCCAGCCAAATCTTCTTTTAGTCCATGCAAGGCTGCTTGATAAGCTACTTCATTTTGCACACCTAAGCAGCTAGGATCAAAAAATGCTGGCGAATGACTAGTAAATCCCAAATCTGTAAAGCCCAAGTCAATGGCTGCTTGTGCCATAGCTTCTAATGAATCTTTTCCATCACACCAAGTGCTATGGGTATGTGCATTTGAATAGAACATCATTGGCCTCCTCATTCATTTCAAAACGATGTGACTTTCAGCATGTGTCTTTCTTATTGCATCCGTTCTTGTTTTACTTTTTTATCCACAACATGACGGTTAGCTAATTCTTTACGGACTTCTGACAAATCGATGTTCATCTCTACCATCAGGACAAGGACATGATACACCAAATCAGAGATTTCAAAAACTGTTTCGCTGCGATCTTCTTTCATTGCCCCAATCACAACTTCGGTTGATTCTTCGCCGACTTTTTTTAAAATTTTTTCGATGCCTTTTTCAAATAAATAACTAGTATAACTTCCTTCTTGCGGTGTTTCTTTACGTCCTTTGACTAATTGATACAACGTATCCAGAGTGGCTTGCGAATCTTCACCAAACAATACTTCATTGAAACAACTTTCAGCACCTGTATGACAAGCCGGACCATCTTTTTTTACTTTGGCTACTAACGCATCTTGGTCACAATCTAATTTTAGAGAGACTAGATGCTGATAATTTCCACTCGTTTCACCTTTACGCCATAATTCTTTGCGACTGCGTGAATAAAAAGTCATCAATTTGTCTTTTATTGTTAAATCATAACTCTCTTGGTTCATATATGCCAATGTCAATACTTCATTGGTGATTGCATCTTGGACGATTACAGGGATTAATCCTTGCTCGTCAAATGTTAACTTTGTCATTTTTTCACCCCTTATTCAACTGAACTCGCTTATCATCTATACAATTATTCCTAAAAATGAATAGATCATTGTTTCTTTGATACCTCGTAAACGATTTACTTAGCCTTCGATTCGAACAGGAATCTGGGCTGTCAACAATTGTTTTTTCAACTCGGGGATTTTTACTTCGCCATAATGAAAGATTGATGCAGCTAACCCTGCTTCGATTTTTGGTAAACGAAATAAGTCAATAAAATCTTGACTTTTTCCAGCTCCACCTGAAGCGACAATCGGTAAGGTGGTGATTTCACTAACTGCTTTTAATAATTCCAAATCAAAACCTTGTTTCACGCCATCTGTATCCATACTATTGATGACCAATTCACCAGCACCTAATTGTTCGCCTTGACGGATCCATTCTAGCGCTGCCAATCCGGTATCTTCACGACCGCCTTTAGCAAAAACATGCCACTGATTATCCACACGCCGAACATCTATTGATAAAACGACACATTGGCTGCCATAACGTTTGGCGCCTTCTTCGATTAATTGTGGGCGTCGAATCGCACCTGAATTGATACTGACTTTATCCGCTCCGCAATTTAACACTCGTTCAAAGTCCGATAATTCATTGATTCCACCGCCAACGGTCAAAGGAATGAACACTTCAGATGCAACGTTTTTTAAAATATCCGTAAACAATCCCCGCTCTTCAGCAGAAGCGGTAATGTCATAAAAAACTAATTCATCGGCACCTTGTTCATTATAAAAACGAGCCAAAGTCACCGGATCATTGACGTCTTGTAAACCTGCAAAATTAACACCTTTCACGACACGACCATCACGAACATCTAAACACGGAATGATTCGTTTTGCGATCATTACTTGCCCTCCTTCAGCTATTTTTTGTGTTTACGCTAGATTAGCTCTACTAGCAGCTAAAATATCTTCTAATTTCAGACTCCCGTCATACAATGATTTTCCGACAATTGCACCAGAGATTCCTAGTACATTTAATTCTTCAATGTCTTTTAATGAGGCAACGCCGCCTGAAGCGATAATTTCTACCTCTAACTGATTGAGTTTTTGATACAACGGTAAATTGATTCCTTCACCGGTACCATCGCGAGAGATTTCAGTGAAGATAATCGTTTCCGCTCCCCAAGCGACCAACTGACGGCAAAATTCAAACGCATCTGTCTCTGTTTTTTCTAACCAGCCTTCTACAGCAACTTTTCCTTCCCTCGCATCTACACCGATAGCAATTTTGTCACCATATTTTTTTAACATCGCCTGAGTAAATTCAGGATCTTTTTGTGCGATTGTTCCTAAAATGATCCGATTCACCCCAGCTGATAAACAGTGCTCAATCGTTGCTTCCTCACGAATACCGCCACCTACTTCAACAAATAAATCAGTATTTTCAACAATTTTTTGAGCGGTCTCAAAATAATGCAGTTTGCCAGCCTTAGCACCATCTAGATCAACTAAATGTAAATACTTTGCACCTGCTTGTTCAAAAGCCTTAGCAAAAGCAACGGGGTCGTCACCAAAAATTTCTTTTTGCTGATAATCTCCCTGATAGAGTCGAACGACTTTCTGATCCAAAAGATCAATTGCTGGAAAAATTTTCATGCAGGTACCTCCGTAAATGCTTTTAAGATATTCAAACCAACTTCGCCACTTTTTTCCGGATGAAATTGGGTACCAAAAACATTCTTATTTTGGACAATGCCCGGAATCGAGATTCCGTACTCACTGTCTGCTACTAAATATTTCTGACAGTCAGTGGCATAATAACTGTGGACGTAATAAACAAAATCATTTTTTCCTAATGATTTTACTAAAGGACTGTGTTGATTTTGAACAGTTAATTTGTTCCAACCAATCTGAGGTACTTTCAGGTCGATATTTTCGCGATCGAATGTCTCACGCATCGAAACGATTCGACCGGGAATCAGTCCCAGACCAGAATGTTCTCCAAATTCCTCACTCTTGTCAAACAACAGTTGCATCCCCAAACAAATCCCTAAAAAAGGTTTCCCAGATGCAGCCAGTGCTTGGATGGGTTCAATTAATGAAAGTTCTTCAAGTTTTTTCCGTGCATCCCCAAATGCCCCAACACCGGGCAAGATAATATGATCAGCTGCTTTTAATTCCGTTAAAGAACGAGTGACCTGACAGTTGACGCCTAAGTGTTCTAGCGAACGGGATAAACTAAAAAGATTGCCCACGCCATAATCAATAATCGCTAGCATAAGATCCTCCTATCTTATTTTAATTAATCGTTCCTTTAGTTGATGGGATTTCATCAGGTGCTTGCTGATTGATGGCCACAGCTTCTCCTAGCGCACGGCCAAACCCTTTGAAACACGCTTCGACAATATGGTGACTGTTTTTCCCGGCGATTTGATGCAAATGAATCGTTGCTCCTAGCTCACGGGCAAAAGCAATAAAAAATTCCTCGACTAGTTCCGTATCAAATTGCTGTCCGATCTTTTCACTAGGAATAGTTAACTCAACTACTGCCATGCCCCGACCGCTGATATCCACAGCAGTCATTACTAATGCTTCATCCATCGGCAATAACATACTGCCATAACGTTTGATTCCACGCCGTTCAGCTAAACTTTCAGAAAATGCCCGACCAAGAGCGATAGCTATATCTTCAGTCGTGTGATGTGCATCCACTTCAATATCTCCATCACAGATTAACTCAAGATCAAAACGCCCATGACGAACGAACAATTCCAACATATGATCTAAAAAACCTACGCCTGTTTTGATCGTCTGTTTTCCTGTGCCGTCTACGGTCAAGTTTAACTTGATCTTTGTTTCAGATGTGTTGCGGATTACTTCTGCTTTTCTCATACAGTCACCTCTTTTATAATCGTTGCTAAAGCCTGAACCAATCGTTCCATCTGTTCTTGTGTCCCAACGGTGATTCGCAAATGATCTTTTGTTCGCGGTTGATTGAACCAGCGCACTAAGATTTTCTTTTCACGTAATGCAGTAAATAATTTTTCACCAGCTAGTTTTGGATGTTTGGCAAAAAGAAAGTTGCCTTGGCTGTCGGTCTGTTCAAAACCTAATTCTGTCAGTTTCTTTTTGCTCCATTCTCTGACCTGGATGGTTTCTCGGATTTTTTGATCAACGTAGCTTTGTTCTTGTAAAACAGCTTCACCGACTGCTTGAGTCAAGCTATTCACATTATAAGGATTCAGACTAAAACGCAAGCGATTTAAATCTGCGATCAATGCGGCATTTCCTACGCCAAAACCCAAACGTGCTCCTGCTAGTTGACGTGATTTAGAAAACGTCCCTACTACTAATAAATTTCTGTATTGATTGATTAAAGGAATCATTGATTTCCCGCCAAAATCGATGTATGCCTCATCTACGACGACTAAACGATCCGGATGATGCTCTAAAAAATCACAGATTTCTTCTGGTGCCAAATACATACCCGTCGGTGCATTGGGATTGGCAAAAATCACTGTTCCTTTTGTTTTTTTGTATTTCGTAAGTTCTAAGGAAAAATCATCTTTCAGCGGAACAATCTTCGCGTCGACTTGATAAAGATTGCTATACACTTGATAAAAACCATACGTCACGTCAGGAAATGCAATCCCATTTTCCGTAAATCCTTGGAAAATATACGCAAGCACTTCATCACTGCCATTACCAAGAAATAACTGTTCCTGCTTCACGCCAAGATAACGAGCCAACGGTTTTGCAACACTTTCACCTGCGATATCTGAGTAGCGATTCAGTTTTTGAGCAGCATGGACAACTGCTTGTTGGACACTTGCTGCTGGCGGATAAGGACTTTCATTGGTATTTAATTTGATGTACTCTTGCTCATCGACTTGTTCACCTGGTGTATAGGGTGTCAGATCCTGATATTTTGGATTCAAAAATGACATTCGTTTCCTCCTCATTCAGCTTATTTTTTTCTTTGATCGTTTGATTTTTTAGACTGCCAACTAATTTTTGTTTTCTTTTTCAGAAAAAGAAGCGTTTGTTTTTCTTCGAACATTCATTGACCGTGCGTGACCAATCAGATCTTCTGTCTCTGCAAATAATTCAACTGCCGCACCCACTTCATTCAATGCATCGGCTGTATAATACAGATAACTGCTTTTTTTAACAAAATCATCTACCGATAATGGGGAATAAAACCGAGCGGTCCCTTCCGTAGGCAAAGTATGATTAGGACCAGCAAAATAATCCCCCAAAACTTCTGGTGTGTGATGCCCTAAAAAGACACTTCCGGCGTTTTCAATCTTGCCTAATAAAGCAAAAGGTTCTTCCACGGCTAATTCAAGATGCTCTGGTGCGATTTGATTAGCAAGTGATAATGCCTCTGTCAAATTTTGGACCAGAATTATTTTCCCATTGTTTTCAATTGCAGCTTCTGCGATAACTTTTCTTGGCAATTCAGCTAACTGCTGTGCTAGTTCTAGCTGGACTTTTTCAATCATACTTTCTTCAGTCGTAATAAGAATTGCTTGAGCCAATTTATCATGTTCTGCTTGGGCTAAAAGATCTGCGGCAATCCATCGCGGATCAGCACTGTGATCAGCAACAATCAATACATCGCTAGGTCCTGCGACCATGTCGATATCGACCTTGCCATAGACCATTCGTTTAGCGGTCGCGACATAGATATTTCCAGGACCAACAATCTTATCTACTTTAGGAATCGTCTCAGTTCCATAAGCAAGGGCGGCTATTGCCTGTGCCCCGCCGACTTTATAAATTTCATCCACACCAGCGATTTTGGCTGCTGCTAAAATCGCTGCTGGAACTTGGCCGTTGTGATCAGTAGGTGTCATCATGACGATTTTTTTTACTCCGGCAAGTTTTGCCGGTAAAACGTCCATCAATACTGTGCTCGGATACGCAGCCGTTCCACCTGGAACATACACACCTACGCAAGCTAACGGGATGATTCGTTGTCCCATAACGACTCCGTTTTGTTTGGTTGAAACAAAACCTTGACGTATCTGTTTTTGATGGAATGCGAGAATATTTTCTTTGGCTTGTTCCATTACTGCTAGCAAGTCAGAAGAAATGGTTTGTAAGGCTGCTTCAATCTCATCTTTACTGACAGTCAACGAATCCAATGTCACATGATCGATTTCTTCAATCAATTGATACAGAGCTTTGTCACCTTCCGCTTGTACTTGAGCGAGTATCTTTTGAACGACTGCAGAAACATCGGCTGTCTCACTATATTTTCGTGCTAAAATATCGGCTAACGGATCTTTTTTGGTTGAATAAACTCTCATAGCTGTTCCCTCACCTTCTCGATTACCTTCTGGATTTTTTCCTGTTTGAATCGCCAAGTCGCATTATTGATAATCAAACGTGCAGAAGACGGTGCCACTTCTTCAATGACTTTTAATTCATTTTCTTTCAACGTCGTTCCTGTTTCGACGATATCGACAATCACATCCGATAAACCTAATAAAGGTGCCAACTCGATAGAACCGTGTAAATGGATCAGCTCCACTGACCGTCCCTTACCTTCATAGTATTTTCTTGTAATTTGCGGATACTTAGTCGACACTCGTAATGGTCGAGAAAAATCCTCCTCAAAATCATTATGCGCCGCTACTGCCAAACGACAATTGCCCATGTGCAGATCCAGAAATTCGATTACTTCCGCTTGGCTTTCCAACAAAACATCTTTCCCTACAACACCAATATCAGCAGCACCATGCTCAACATAGATTGCGACATCACTTGGTTTGACTAAAAAGAAGCGCAATTTATTTCTTTCATCACAAAAAATCAATTTACGATTTTCAACAAAGACCCCTTCTGATGCCACACCAGCTTTGGTAAACAACTCATAGACTGCATCTCCCATTCGACCCTTAGGCAATGCGATATTCAAATAGTCTGAACTTTTTGTTACTACAGGAATTTTTTGACCGGCATGATTCAATTTCATACCAAACCCGATTGCTCCTTGATTTTTTCCTTGTCGACTCATCAAACGATCATAACGGCCCCCGTACAAAATCGTTGCCCGTGCTGCTTTAGTAAATCCTTGGAATAATAGTCCGCTATAATAATCAGCATCATTCATAATTGAAAAATCTAAGCGCAAACGAACTTTTTTAGATAATTTCTTCTCTTGCAACGCCTGATATAATTGTTTCAATTCTGCTAAACCAGCTTGTGCTTCAGGATAAGTTGCTAATAATTTTTTCGCGCGTTGGTATTTAGTCTCAAAATCCCCTGACAAACGAACCAATTTGGCTAGATTCTCAGATTCCTCTTTTGTTAACCCTGCTTTTAACGTTAAGGCATCCATGTCATGAGAACTCTTATCGCGTAAGCAGTCTAAAACTTTTTGCCGATCTTCTTCAGCAAAACGATTACATATCCCATTTAAGATTCCCATATGAGACAGATCCAACGTTCCTTCACCAACTTGAGCCAAACTTTCCCAAGCGAGTTCCAATACTTCTAGCTGATTCTCCCATGTAATCGTATCGATGATTTCCAAACCGATTTGGTAAATTTTTTGATACTCTCCTGCTTGGCGATCATGACGATAGACATCTTCTACGTAATACACTTTACGCGCTTGGCCAGCAGGGGTATTTTTAGCAATCGACAACGTCACATCCGGTTTTAACGCCATCGTTCGTCCATCATTTCCAGTGAAGGTGATAATAGATGAGTTTCGTAAAAAATTATAGCTTTGTTGATAACTGCCGTAGTCTTCAAAGTTATTTAAGTGATAAGGATGGAAATGATGTTGTGTATACAACTTTCTTAAGCTTAATTCGATTTGTTCTTCAGGTCTTAATACATCCCATAATTCTTCCATACTTATCACTCCCAATTTTTATTAAAATCATCTTATTTCCGCTTCAACAAAAATGAGTCAAATTCCCATGATTGATAGTATCTCCTCATCTATAAAAAGATCAGCAATCAATAATTTCTCATTTTAACCGCTAAAAAATTAATAATTTCTAATAATATTAATCGTTTTACCATAATTTAGCAATGAAAATCTGTGAAAGAGATCGATTTTTTTCAATAAGAACAAAATTGATCCCTGAAGTTCTTTTTACAAGGCTGCATTTTCTTACGATGGAAAAATTATTGTTGCATAAAAAATCCGCAGCACCCATTCGGTACTACGGATCATTTCTCATTTTTTGGTTTCAATACGTCTTGCCATTCACTCATTTGATCAATGAATTTTTTGCTTTTTAAATGTAAGCCCACATACTCTTCGTATAATTGATCCAATGTTTGGCGAATAGTTTTTTTCGTTTCTGGTTTTAAATTGATTGTATTGATGGCTTCATAGGTCACACTATTGAACAATCGTAAAAAATAGATTGCCCGCGGATCTGCATGATACCGATGGTGGTCCAATTGCCAATGTTCTTGACAGAGAATGCCATTGTATTTTGAAGAAAAATCAAAAGCCCCAGTCTTTTTACCACAGACCCCACATCCTTGCCAGTTCAAGGAAACACCAAATCGCTGCATGATCTGAACTTCAAAAATATTCATGATTGTCTCACCATCTGCCCCGTCATTCATCCGTTGCAACGCTTCGCGAGTAAATCCATATAACGCTGGGTCATACACATGATCTTCAATCGCCGCATCAGCTAAACCTAAGATATATGAACCATAGGCGTTCAAAAAAATATCTTCTTGCAGTTTTCGCAACGGACGAACTTCTTTTGCGCTATTTAAAAATGATAGACCATCTGTTTTCAGATTCCCAATAAAGACTGCTTCAGTAAATGGTTGGATTGCTGTCTGCAAAGGATGATTGGCGCGATGAATGCCTTTAGCAAAAAACATCACTTTACCGGCGGATTCAGTAAAGATTTTGACTAACTTGTCTTTTTCTTTGTAATCTCGACTAAATAAAATGATTCCCTTTGTTTCACTGATTTGTGCCATCTTTTCTCACCTCTTCTCGAGAAGAAAAGCTTCACGAAAAATCGCGAAGCTTTTGTTTAATAATCGTCTTTCCGATATCCGTAATCTTGCAGATAAGTTTGTTTGTCACGCCAATCTTTTTGGACTTTGACCCATAGTTCTAAATATACTCTGTCTGCCAAAAGCGTTTCGATATCTTTGCGGGCTTGTGTCCCGATATTTTTTAACATCTTGCCCCCTTTACCGATAATGATTCCTTTTTGACTCGTTCGTTCAACAATAATCGATGCTTGAATATGAACCTTGTCATTCTCGTCGCGTTTCATCGATTCTACCACGACTGCCACAGAATGCGGTACTTCATCTCTCGTTAAACGCAAGACTTTTTCTCGAACCAATTCAGAAACGATAAAATATTCAGGATGATCGGTAACTTGATCATCGGGGAAATATTGCGGACCTTCATCCATTTGATCGACCAATGTTTCAAGCAGGTGTTCAACATTGTTTCCTTCAGTTGCTGAGATTGGAATAATCTCTTTAAAGTCCATGATTGTACGATAATCATCGATGATGGCTAATAATTCATCTGGATGGATGGTATCGATTTTATTGATTACTAAGTAGACTGGAACTTCTTGCTTACTCAAACGTTCCAAAATAAAATCATCGCCACGGCCGCGTTTTTGATCTGCACTGACCATAAATAAAATCCCATCGACCTCTCTTAATGCACTATAGGCCATCTCAACCATATAATCACCTAAACGATGTCTTGGTTTATGAATACCTGGCGTGTCAATAAAGATAATTTGTGCTTCGGGTACTGTATAAACTCCCTGAATCTTATTTCTAGTAGTTTGTGCCTTATCGCTCATAATGGCAATCTTTTGCCCGACAATACGATTTAACAGCGTTGATTTACCTACGTTGGGACGGCCAACAATGGCAACAAATCCTGATTTATGTTCTGACATATATTATTCCTTTCTGCTAGCAAAAAATGCTATTTCGAATCTTTTTTCTTTTTACTAAAGAAAAAGCTCAATGATTTTTGGTAAAAAGATAATGACACCCACGATAATGGCAAATAACGAAGTGACTAAGACTGCTCCAGCAGCCATATCTTTGATTTTTTTTCCAATTGGATGAAAATGACAATCTGTTACCATGTCCACAACATTTTCAAAAACGGTGTTGATAATTTCCACGATCCAGACTAGAAAGACTGCTAGAAAAATCCACAGCCACTCAAGCACAGAGACCCCCAGCAAAAATGCTACAAGTATCGCCATCAATCCAAAGACCACATGGGCACGCATATTGCGTTCTTCTTGAAAAACCGTTTTGATCCCTTGGATGGCAAATTCTAAAGATGTGATAAAATGTTTGTTTTTTCCCGTTTTATCTTTTAAGTCCATAGGCATCTAATATCTCTTTCTGTAGACCAAACATCTCTTTTTCATCTTCTGTAGTCATGTGGTCGTAGCCATTGATATGCAAAAAGCCATGTACGGCTAGAAAACCCAATTCACGATCGAAGCTATGCCCATACTCTTCTGCTTGTTCTTGAGCACGTTCTGTAGAGATCATGATGTCGCCTAGATTGCGCGGCATCTTATCCTCCTCATCCATAATAATTGGAATCTCGTCTTCTCCTTCTTCTTCCAATGCAAAACTGATCACATCCGTTGGTGCATCTTTTCCGCGATAGTCGCGGTTGATGATTTGAATTGCTGCATTGTCCATAAAAGTCACTGACATCTCGGTATCTTCCGGCAGTTTTAAATAATCGGCTGCAAATTGCAATACGCCATCAATCTCTTGGATTTTTTCATTAGAGACTTGCTCTGTTTCATCAATAAAGGTAATATCCATTACTCTTCCCCTTTTTTCTCTTGCTCTTCTTTCATTTTCTCTGCCTCTGATTGCATTCGCGGATATTTAATCCGAGAATGGAAGGTAGAGCTCAAGCCGCTGATCAATGACTTTTCAACGATTCGAATTTCTTTCAATGTCAAGCCAGAATCATCTAACTGACCATCATTGATTCGTTCTTCAATTAAATTATGGACAAAATCAGTAATCTTATCGATTGAAGGATGGTCCATCGCTCTGACTGCAGCTTCACAACTATCTGCGATATTCACGACCCCAGCTTCACGAGTTTGCGGTTTAGGACCTGGGTAACGAAACTCTGCTTCTGTTACTTCAGGATTGCGTTCTTTGGCTTTAAAGTAGAAAAATTTCATCAATGTCGTACCATGATGTTGGTAACATATGTCAATCACCATTTGCGGCATCTTATATTCTTTTAAAATTTTTGCCCCTTCAATGACATGGCCAAAGATGATTTGCTTGCTATCTTCCGGCAGTAAAAAATTATGTGGATTTTCTGCTCCTGTTGGTAGATTTTCAACAAAAAAATTGGCATGACGGATCTTACCAATATCGTGATAATAACAGGCGACTCGAGTCAACAGTGAGCGCCCACCGATTTCTGCCACTGCATTTGCACTTAGGTTGGCAACCATCATCGAATGATGATACGTTCCTGGTGCCTTTTCCAATAATTCTTTTAGTAGCGGATGATTAGGATTACTCAATTCATTCAATGTGATTACACTGCTATCAGTCACTAAGATCTCAATATACGGTTGCAAACCCATCCCCATAATAAAAGAGAGGATACTAGCAGCAAAAGCGCCTAATAACAATCCCCATGTTTGAGAATCAGTAAAGGACATCCCTTGATAAATACTCAAAATAACCGACCAGATCACTGGAAAGGCGACAATCCAGAGCATCGCTTGTTTTGCCTGATCAGACAATCGTTTTTGTTTTACCATAACAGCTAACGTACCAGAAAAAAGATACGTCATCAAAATGACCGGTAGCATATTGGTCCCGATAGCATTGTAATAAATAAATAGCGCAAAAACTGTTTGGAAAACAGCCGATAAGGCGCCTGCTCGCCGATTGACAAAGACAGTCAAAACTAATGGCATAAACGCAGCTGGAAAGAACAACGCTAGATTATTGGAACTACTGCCTTGAAAACTTTGAAGAATCTTCATGATAATAACGCCGATGACCATCGTGGCACTATAAAATAAAATGAAGCGCACTCGTTGAAATTCAACTTCAAATTGGCGGCTATAAAACCATAACAAGACTCCTTGTAAAATCGCCGATAAGATCATTGCGATTAATGGGAACACAGAAGTACTCGAGCTAGTCAGACCAAGCAGTTTTAATTTATTGATGGAATTAGCATCAATTTGGCTGCCTTCACGTACAATGACTTCACCTTGATAGATCATCACTGGTTGAACAGAATCACTGGCTTGTTCCTTTAATTCATCTGTGCGCTTTTGATTTAAAGAATCATTAATCACGATTCCATTTTCTAATAAATAGCGGATTACTTGATTTGATTCATCAGATAAACCCAAACTTTGGATCTTGTCGATAGCTTGTTGCTTATACTCAGCAAGATCACTTTGTCGAATCCGTTTAGTCATCTGTTCATCTAAAAGTTTTAAGCTTTCTGTCCCGACTTTAGTCAAATCAGCTGTGTTCAACTGGACGACCAATTGATAAAATTCTTCTGGCAGTTGTTGATAAAAAGTCACCGTCTCTGGATCTAAACCTTCAAAATTCTTTTTAATCGCTGCTATCCGTTCAGCAATCGTTGGCTGAGGAATTTTTTCGCCTTCTTTAGCTTGTGATACTTTATTTTGATAATTCTTATCTAATTCACCATTGGCCTTTTGGATTAATAAAATCAGCTGGCTGATTCGATCATGTTGTGTATTTGCCAAATCAGATTGATAGGTGTATTCAGGTGTAACTGCTTCTACAGCAAGTTGACGTTTTTGATTCGTTTCTTCTTTGTTCTCGATCGTTTTATTGGCACGAATGCTTTCTGTTGCTACTTGACCTTCTTTATAGTCCACGCTTTTTTGTATCACGCTAGTAAACATTGTTAAAATCAAGATAATCGAGAAGATTCCTAAAATAATCGGTATAAATTTTGAACCTAACTTTTTCAGCAAGTTATTGATGGGTTGATTTAACATTCAATGCCCTCCTGACTACTTCTCTTGGCGTCGTAGGTTCTCTTGTTCGTACGCTTCGATAATTTCTGCGACTACGGGGTGTCTAACTACATCCCCTGCTTCAAAATTCACAAAACGAATTTTTTTGATTCCTTTTAAGGTTCGTTCCGCATGGATCAAACCACTGACTTGTCCTTTAGGTAGATCCACCTGAGAAGTATCTCCATTAACGATCATCTTAGAGTTAAATCCAAGACGCGTCAAAAACATCTTCATTTGTGAAATGGTCGTATTTTGTGCTTCATCCAAAATAACAAATGCATCATCTAATGTCCGACCGCGCATATACGCTAACGGGGCAATCTCAATGACTCCGCGTTCTAATAAGCGATTGGTATGCTCCATCCCAAAGATTTGATGCAATGCATCATACATCGGACGTAAATAAGGATCTACTTTTTCTTTTAAATCACCTGGTAAAAATCCCAGACTCTCTCCAGCTTCTACTGCTGGACGGGTCAAAATGATTCGCTGTACTTCCCCTTTTTTTAATGCGGCAACTGCCATAACGATTGCTAAATATGTTTTTCCTGTACCGGCAGGTCCCACACCAAAAACTACATCAGATTTACGTATCGCTGCGATGTAGCGACTCTGACCGATATTTTTTGGTCGGATAGGTTTTCCGCTACGATCTTTTAATAGTTCTTCTTCATACATCATAATAAATTCGTCTAAGTGATTCTCACGTCCTAAACGTAATGCTGTCATCACATCCGGCGTGGCTACTTTAACACCTCGGTCAATCAAAACTTGGAGCGTTCGAATAATCTCAGCTACCAATTTTATCTCTTCTTTTGGACCGATAATCTGGATCATCTCACCTCGAGTATTGATCGTAGTCTCTGTATTGTCTTCTAAAAATTTTATATGTTTATCATGGGTACCTAAAAGCATACTGATGTCATCATTTCCATCAAGCTTTATTTCTAACGACTCAAAATCGTTGCTATTCAACAAGCGTTCATCCCTTCGTAAATCATTCCTCCCTATAATACCACACTCTAAATAAAAGAAAAATTGTCTAAACTTTTACAAAAAAGAACCCCAGGGACTATTAGATCAACATCATAAAAATTTTTTCACCTTTAGAAGATTGATTCTAACTGATCCTTGATAAACCATCTTTTTGCTCTCTTAACATTTTCTTTGTTTAAGTATGGAAAAGGAAAACTAACTTTTTTGCCGTCTTTGCTAAAAATATGATTTATTTATGTAGTGGTAGTCGCAAAAAAAGTCGAGAGAACATTCTCTCGACTTTCATGATTGCTTACTTATTCAGAAGCTCTTTGACGATTGCATTGACTTGATTGCCATCAGCTTTACCTTTGACTTTCGGCATCACTGCACCCATCACTTTACCAAATTCTTTTGGCGAAGTTGCTCCTGTTGTTGTAATTGCTTCGGTAACAATCGCACGAATCTCTTCTTCGGAAAGTTGAGTCGGCAAGTATTTTTCAACAACTACGATTTCCTTTTTGACTTTATCAGCCAAATCGGTGCGGTCAGCATTTTCAAATTCTGTTAAAGAATCCCGACATTGTTTCATCTCACGAGATAAAACAGTCAACTCTTCTTCTTCATTTAAATCCTGGCCTTTTTTTATTTGCTCATTTTGAATCGAAGCTTTCAGCATCCGGATCACTTGCAAAGTCTCTTTGTCTTTTGCTCGCATTGCTTGCTTCATGTCTTCATTCAAGGTAGTAAGTAGTGACATCGAATCACTCCGTTCACAGACTAAAATTTCTTACGTTTTCTAGCTGCTTCTGATTTTTTCTTACGTTTCACACTTGGTTTTTCATAAAATTCACGTTTGCGAGATTCTTGTAGAGTCCCTGCTTTTGAAACGGAACGTTTGAAGCGACGAAGAGCATCGTCAAGAGATTCATTTTTACGAACCACTGTTTTTGACATATAAATTCCCTCCCTCCGGGCTTGAAATGTAACCGTTTTTGTTATTGAAATATACTTTCAATAAACAAGACCGTCCATAAGTCATTATAGCTAATGGGCTATTTTGAGTCAAGGTACTGAAGAATTTTAATTGTTAATTTATTCATTAATTTTTTGACACTGTTCACAACGACCATATAGCTCAAAACGATGACCTTTAATCTCACAGCCGTCCAATTGCTCTTTAAAGAACGTCATTGGACACATATGGATCTCTTTTGTCATACCACATACAGTACAAATAAAATGATGGTGATGCTCAAAATTTTCACTGCAGCTAAAACGAAACTTCATTTCTCCTTGCAATTCGGTGTCTTCAATTAAACCAATCTCACAAAATTCTCTTAAATTGCGATAGACCGTATCATAACTCAGACCAGGAAACTGTCCATTCAAATAATCATAAACTTCACGGGCGGAAACGTACCGATTGCATCTAATTAAATAATCTAATAAAGTCTCACGTTTTTTGGTATATTTAAACCCATTTTCTTTTACCTTTGCAATAGCTTTTTCTAATAAAGTTGTCTGAGTCATTGTATCCCTCGTTTCAAAGTGTAATGATTCCGAATAAACTGTATGGTATAATAAATTATCACTGATTGCAAGGGAGATTTTCTTTATGGATAGCGAAAAACAAAATGAAGTTGTCACTATTTTCATCATCTCCGATTCCGCGGGAGAAACGGCTTCGAAATTAGCACAAGCCTCGATGGCACAATACCCTACTGTGGAATTTTGTCTTTTCCGACGGACTTTTGTACACACGGAAGAATTACTGATGAAGGCGTTGAACGATGCCAAAGATGAAAATGGTATGATCATTTATACATTGATTGATCCCAAATTAGCCAAAATCGCTAAAGATTTTTCTGATAATGAAGAGTTGTTCACGATGGATCTATTGAATCCCGTCGTTAGTGAAATCGGTAAACGCGCACAACTTGAGCCATCCGGCGAACGAGGCGCATTGCATCATTTGAATGAGAATTATTTCAAGCGTATCAAAGCAATGGAATTTGCCGTAAAATATGATGATGGTAAAGACCCTCGAGGCTTTTTGGAAGCTGATGTCGTCTTGCTTGGTGTCTCTCGTACCTCCAAAACACCATTGAGTTTGTATCTTGCAAATAAAAACTTGAAAGTCGCCAACTTGCCATTGATCCCTCAAGCACATATTCCTAAACAATTGTTTGAAATCGATCCGAAAAAAATCGTCGGCTTGACTAATGACCCAGAAGTTTTAATCGGCATTCGCAAAGAACGGATGCGTGCCTATGGACTAAATCCTGAGACAGCCTATTCAGATCGAGAAAAAATCCAAGCAGAACTAAAATTTGCTCATGAGCTCTATCATAAATTAGGTTGTGAGATTATCAATGTAGCGACTCTTTCAATTGAAGAGACCGCTGCTATGATTATGAATGCGTTAGATTTAGAAGACCATAGTTATTATTTCATGGAGGAAGAAAACTAAGATCTAATCGATCTTAGTTTTCTTTCTTTTTGCAACTGTCGAATATCTTCTAAGTGATAAGGTGTTAGCTGATAGACGTCATTTAACCAATTGTGATAAAACAAATGAGCTTGTGCTCGCCAACAATTATGGACAATACCGTTTTCGTAATAGTTCTGCGGGAGTGCAGTGATTACCCCTCGTTCACGATCTCGTAAATATTCTTTTTCCAAAGTATCCGTCCCATATTCAAAATGTCCCATCAAAAAAATATCGTGCTCGTCTTCAGAAATCAAAATAGTCGACTGTTTATTTTCATCTTGAGCGATTACTTTGATCTTTTTCTGCTGAACTTGTTCTTCATTGATCCCCGTATAACGAGATTGCGGCATCCAAAAGCGATCATCAAAGCCCCTAAACAAACGGAAATGATGCTGAATATCTTGTTTATAAATCCCAAATAGTTTTTCAGTAAAAGCGACTTTTTCAATGCCAAAGTGATGGTACAACCCGGCTTGTGCTCCCCAACAAATATGGACAACCGAAGTCACCGATAATTGGCTCCATTCCATGATTTCTACCAACTCTGACCAGTAATCGACTTCTTCAAAATCCATCTGCTCTACTGGCGCTCCCGTAATAATCAAGCCATCATAATAGTTCTCTTTCACGTGGGAGAAATCCAAATAAAATTCATCTAAATGATTCTTGCTCGTGTGCTTGTGCTCATGGCTAGTAGTCTTTAAAAAATCTACATCAATCTGTAACGGACTTTGACTGATCAAGCGCAATAAATGAATTTCTGTGTCAATTTTATTGGGCATTAGATTCAGGATCAATAACTTTAGCGGACGGATATCTTGATGTTTGGCACGAGAAGTATCAATTGCAAAAATATCTTCAGACTCTAAAATAGTTTTTGCTGGAAAATCAGGTTCTAAACGAATTGGCATGTCTCATCCCTCCAATTTATCAAATGCTTGCTGTAAATCGGCAAGAATATCATTCACATTTTCGATGCCGCAAGATAAACGCACAAGTCCTGGTGAGATTCCTGCTTGCAGCAATTCTTCATCTGTTAGTTGACGATGGGTAGAGGTCGCTGGATGTAGTGCACAGGTCCGAATGTCTGCCACATGGACTTCTAATGAAACGAGTTTTAACGTATCTAACCATTTAGCAGCTGCCTTTTTCCCTGCTGCAAACTCTACCGAAATGACTCCGCACAAACCATTTGGGACATATTTTTGTGCCAATGAATAGTTTTCATCGGTCTTCAGTCCTGGGTAATAGACTTGTTTGACCGCCGGTTGTTTTGTTAAAAATTCTGCGACGGCCAAGGCATTTTGATAATGCCGATCCATCCGAACAGGCAGCGTCTCCATCCCGAGATTCAACAAAAATGAATTTTGTGGTGCAGGTGCTGCACCTAAATCGCGCATTAACTGCACACGGGCTTTGGTGATATAGGCAGCATTACCAAATTTTTCTGTATAAACGATGCCATGATACGTTTCATCTGGTTCAGAAAGTTGAGGGAATTTCCCGTTGTTCCAATCAAAAGTCCCACCGTCAACAATCACACCACCGGTTTGTACAGCATGACCGTCTAAATATTTAGTAGTGCTGTGAACAACGATATCTGCTCCAAATTCAAATGGGCGACAAAAATATGGCGTTGCAAAAGTATTATCAATGATAAAAGGAATAGCCAATTTTTTTGCTACTGCAGCAAACTTTTCTTGATCCAATACTTTTATTGCTGGGTTGGCAATTGTTTCCCCAAAAATTGCTTTCGTGTTTGGTCTTGCTGCTTGCAATAATTCTGCTTGAGAAGCATCTTGATCGACAAAAGTCACTTCTATGCCCATCTTTCTAAAAGTATGAGCGAACAAATTGTACGTTCCCCCATAAATATAACTTGAAGAAATCAGATGATCGCCGGTTTCTAAAATATTCAACAAGGCATAAAAAGTAGCCGCTTGTCCTGAAGCAGTACAAAGTGCCCCCACACCACCTTCTAGTGCTGCGATTTTTTCTTCCACTGCACCTGTCGTTGGATTTGCTAAACGGGTATAAAAATACCCCGCTTCTTCTAAGTCAAATAATTTCCCGATTTCTTCTGTTGAACCGTAAGTATATGTTGTACTTTGAGTGATCGGCAGAACGCGCGGCTCCCCATTTCCAGGTTGATACCCTGCATGCAAACATTTCGTTTCAAATTCCATTGTTCTTCCTCCTAATTATTTAGCCTTTTCATTCCAAAATTACTTTTTGACTTTGAAAAAATATGTATTTCAGATTATCATCCCGCAAAATCGACTGACAAACAAAAAACTCCCGTCCTTCACAATGAAAGGACGGGAGTGCCGTGGTACCACCTTAGTTTATCAATCTCTTACAAGACTGAACTTTTGTCGTATTGCTACGAACTGCTGTAACGGGCGTTCCCGTGTCAGATTGACAATTGCTCCAAGGCCATCTTCTAATCAATCGCTGCTGCTTCTTCTCACCTGCTGAAGCTCTCTGTCAAGTCCGATTCATTGTACTCTTCTTTTCATTGCAATTAAAATATTTGAACGCCTTCTCTTTCAATCGAAAGTACATCAATCGACGCTTCATGATTGAGTACTTTCAAAGCCGTCACTAATTTTTCTGTATTTTCTGGTGGTGTCAACACTAAAACTGTCGGACCCGCTCCACTTAAAAAGCTGCCATAGCCGCCATATGTTTTGCATAGCGTCCGAATTTTTTTTAAATGAGGAACTAAATGTTGCCGATGACTTTCGTGTAAAATATCTCGTTCCATCATTTTTCCAGCCAATGGCAAATTTCCATTTAAAATCGCCGCAATCATGACATTTCCAATCGAGCTCGCCTTCACTGCATCATGATACGACAATTCTTTTGGTAAAACCCCACGACTTTCTGAAGTTAATAATTCATGATCAGGAATAAAGGCGATCACATCACAATCAGGAAAAGTATGTTCCACAAAATTTACTTCATTGTTGTTGTAACTTGCCACTACAAAGTCTCCGCAAATTGCAGGAGCGACATTATCAGGATGACCTTCAATTTTTGTCGCATATGCCACTTTTTGTTGCGGAGTCATTCCTAGATTTCCTAAGCGATTAGCCAATTCGATCCCTGCTACTATGACCGATGAACTGCTTCCCAAACCACGAGCAATTGGAATATCTGAAATCATCGTAATTTTGTGAGGTCTCAATGTCGGCGCTAGATCTAACGCCGTTTTAATCAACAGATTTTTTTCATCTGAGGGAATCTCACTGCCTAATTGATGATTGATCTGCCAAGTTCTTGTTTCAGGACCTATTTCGATAGTCAAATATCGAGACAAAGCAATGCCACATGAGTCAAAACCAGGACCTAAATTCGCACTGGTTGCTGGGACGCGGATTTTCATAGAGCGGCCACTCCTTCACGTAAATGCCGGCGCATGTCCTCCACATCACTCATTTTATTGATTTTGATATCTGTTTCTTTGATTGCTGTATCAGGATCTTTTAAGCCGTTGCCGGTAAATACTGTTACAACTGTCTCACCTGGTTTGATTCGACCATTTTTTACATGTTGGATTACTCCGGCTAATGAAGCAGCTGAACCTGGTTCAACAAAAACACCTTCTTGTGATGCAACTTTGCGATAAGCATTCAAGATTTCTGCATCAGTGACTGAATCAATATACCCTTTTGATTCATCACGAGCAGCTTCGGCTAGTTTCCAACTAGCCGGATTTCCAATTCGAATAGCTGTCGCAACTGTTTCAGGTGCTTCAATCACTTGACCTTTTACAATAGCCGCCGCTCCTTCGGCTTCAAAACCGTGCATTCGTGGTAAATCTGTTCCTTTTTTCTCATGCCATTCTTTGAACCCTTTCCAATAAGCAGAAATATTCCCGGCATTGCCGACTGGAATTGCTAACACATCAGGTGCTTTGCCTAATTGTTCGCAAACTTCAAAAGCAGCTGTTTTTTGACCTTCTAAACGATATGGATTCACTGAATTTACTAATGCGACTGCTTCAGTTTTAGCGATGTCACGAACAGCTTTCAATGCTTCATCAAAATTCCCAGGAATCGAGATGATATCTGCTCCGTAAGCAATCGCTTGTGCTAATTTTCCTAATGCGATTTTTCCATCTGGAATCACGACATAGGCTTTAATCCCTGCACGTGTTGCGTAAGCTGCAGCTGCTGCACTTGTGTTTCCTGTTGAGGCACAAATGATCGCTTTAGCACCATCTTCCACTGCTTTTGCTACTGCCATCACCATTCCGCGATCTTTAAATGAACCTGTTGGATTTAGACCTTCATATTTTCCATATAAAGTAATCCCTAACTCTTTTGACAAATTTTTCAATGGAATCAGCGGTGTGTTTCCTTCAGCTAAAGCAATTTCAGGCGTTTTATCCGTGATTGGTAAATATTCTTTATATTGTTTTAATAGACCTTCGTACATGTTTATTCCCCCATAACTTTCATCAATGATAATAATTTATATTTAGTTTTTTCTTTGATTGCTTGTTGAATCGTTGCTAGTTTTGTTTCAGAGGTCGCATGAGTAATCAAAACGACTCGGGCATGTGCACCATCCCCTTTTTCTTGAACGACTTGTTCAAACCCAACTTCTGCCTGTGACATAATTTCAGCAAGTTTTAAAAATTGTCCATGCTCATCCGGCATCTCTAATGACAAGAAATATTTACTGATGTTTTCAGTAGGCGGCGTGATTTTCGTTGGTTGTGTATAGCCGGTGAAACGATGACCGACTGTATTTTTTTTCATCTTATTAACAATCGTCATCAGATCCGCTACGATACTTGTTGCTGTAGGTCGACTACCGGCACCAGGACCGTAATACATTGATTCACCGATGCCTGAACTTTTGATAAATACCGCGTTCATTTCATTGTGAATTGAAGCAAGCGGATGGTGATGGGCTACTAAGACAGGACCTACTTCTACTGAGATCGAGTCGTCTTTTTTTATCGTTGAACCAATTAATTTTACGGTATAACCAAGTCGATCAGCCATCGAGACATCTTCAGCTGCTAAGCCGCGGATTCCTTTGATCTTGACTTGATCCATTGTAACAGTCATACCAAAAGCAAACTTGCTTAAAATGACCATCTTATACGCTGCATCAATCCCATCAACATCATTGGTAGGATCACTTTCTGCAAAACCAAGTTCTTGAGCTTCTTTTAATGTTTCTTCATATGTTCGGTGTTCTTGCACCATTTTAGTCAACATATAATTGGTCGTACCATTGACGATTCCTAAAACTTCTGTAATATCATCAGCTGCTAAACTGTTCGCAATCGTTCGTAAGATTGGAATCCCACCGGCAACACTCGCTTCGTAATATAAATTCCGTTGTTGATCGCGGGCTAGATCAACTAACTCACGTCCATATTGGGCTAACAGATCCTTGTTGGCTGTTACAACGTGTTTTCCTGATAGCAATGCTTTTTTGATGAATGTTCTAGCTGGCTCGATTCGTCCCATCACTTCTACTACAATCGCAATCTCAGGATCAGCTAAAATTGCTTCTAGTTCTGTGACTAATTCTAGATTATATTTTTTGGCTAGCGCACTTTTATCTTCTCCTGGTCGAATCAAGGCTTTCGATACAACTAAGGAAGCACCAATACTTTTTTTAATTTTTTCTTGATGGTCGGCTAGAATTTCTAAGACACCGGTCCCTACGACACCTAACCCTAATAGACCCACCTTGACTGTTTTTTCCATAATCCGCCTCCATTAAATTGCATTCTTATTAAAGATAATTTCATCATATTCTAATAGTTAGCTAACAGTATAACAAAATTCTTATAAAAAAAAAGAGCTTTTCCAAAAAATTTGGAAAAGCTCCCTTTTATTGATGTAAGACATGACGAAAGGTTTGTTCTAAAACATCTAAGACGTGCTGATCGTCTAAACTGTACAGCATAGCCTTGCCATCACGACGTGCCTTCACTAAACGATTGTCCCGTAATAGTCGTAATTGATGAGAAACAGCAGACTGTTCCATCATCAACGTGTCGCTGATAGAAGAGACATTGCGTTCTCCTTCTTTTAGAAACATTAAAATCTTCAGCCGTGTTGGATCACTCAAAACTTTAAAAAATTGACTGACCGCTTGAAACTCTTCGTGTTCCTTCATTTTTTAGCCCTCATTTACTCGGCAATTTTACGGATTGCTTCTTCATACGTCGCAATTTTTTCTGCGGCGGCATCATGAGAATCACCTTTCACACCGATATATAATTTAATTTTTGGTTCGGTCCCAGAAGGTCTGATTGCTAGCCAAGTTTCATCAGCTAACGTATATTTCAAAACATCTGAAGCCGGCATGTCGATTGTATTTTCAGAACCGTCAGCTGTGATTGCTCTGGACGTTTTGAAATCCTCAGTTAATGTAATCGCCACATCAGCAAAGTCTTTTGGTGCTTCATTACGTAAATTTTCCATGATTGTTTGAATCCGTTCTGCACCTTCTGCCCCATTTAATGTAACAGAGATTGTTTTTTCTGCATAATAGCCGTATTCCGCAAAAATATCTTGCAAGCCATCATACAATATTTTTCCTTGTTTTTTATAATACGCTGCTACTTCGGCCAATAATACTAATGTTTGGATTGCATCTTTATCACGAACAAATGATTTAATCAAATAGCCATAGCTTTCTTCAAAACCAAACATAAATGTTTGGGAATGATCATTTTCATATTGTTGGATTTTTTCCGCAATAAATTTGAACCCAGTCAATACATCTACCATTTTCACATTATAGGAAGAGGCAATAGTTGTCGCAAGTTCACTTGATACGATTGATTTTAAGACCACCGCATTTTCTGGTAACGTTCCTGCTTGTTTATGCGCTTCTAAAATATAACGAATCATAATGGCTCCGATTTGATTTCCAGTCAATACTTGATAACGCCCATCAGGTAAACGGACCGCTGCCCCAAGTCGATCTGCATCTGGATCGGTAGCGATCAACAAGTCAGCATCAGCTTCTTCACCTAATTTGATGGCATATTCAAAAGCAGAATGTTCTTCTGGATTTGGTGATTTTACAGTTGAAAAATCAGGATCAGCAATCGCTTGTTCTGGAACAAGTACGAATTTTTCAAAACCAGCCTGTCTCAAAGCTTTTTCACCTAACATCTTACCGGTACCATGCAAAGGTGTATAAACTAATGTTAATTCTTTGCCCATCTCGTCAATCAATGATTGATTGATTGTTACTGATTTGATTTCTTTTAAATAGGCAGAATCAACTTCATCGCCAATGATAGTAATCAGCCCGCTATGTTCCACTTCTTCATCAGACAATACTTCAACTTCTAACGGGTTTTCTACATTTCGGACAAAGGTTGTCAATGCATCGGCATCTTCTGGCGGCATCTGGCCCCCGTCTTCTCCATAGACTTTATACCCATTGTATTCTGCCGGATTATGAGACGCTGTGATCATGATTCCAGTGAAGGCATTTTCAAAACGTACCGCAAAAGATAATTCAGGCGTTGGGCGCAGACTTTCGAATACAAAGGAAGGAATGTCATGTTTTGCTAAAGTTTTCGCTGCTTCCATAGCAAACTCTGGCGACATGTGGCGTGAATCGTAGGCAATTGCTACTCCTCGACGTTTCGTCTCAGGATCTTGTGTATCCATAAAACGTGCTAGGCCTTCTGTCGCTTGACGAACCGTAAAAATATTCATTCGATTGACACCCGGTCCTAAGATTCCGCGCATCCCTGCGGTTCCAAATTCTAATGGTTTATAAAACGCATCTTTTTTCAACTCAGGATCTTTGCCTAAGTCTTGTAATTCTTTACGCATTTTTTCATCTAATTTATCTGAATCGATCCATTGTTCATAAACTTGTTCCCAAGACATGAAACACACCTCTTTCAAAATTTTCTTACCAATTAAGTATACCATTACTGCCATAGCCAGCAAAGGGGACTTGTATCTTGTCTTAGGTGAAATTTTTTTAGTAATCTTACGAAAAAAGAAGGCAGCTAGCTGCCTTCTTGAGATTAATGTTGTTCTTCAATATATTTATATACTTGTTGTCCAGCGATTCCGCCTTCTCCAACAGCTGTAGTGATCTGGCGCAAATCCTTTTCACGTGCGTCCCCAATTGCGAAAACACCAGGGATTTTTGTTTTCATCTCATAATCAGTTTCAATCCAACCAGCAGCATTGGTGATTCCGCTTTTCTTAAATGGTTCGGTCAATGGTTCCAATCCGACATAGATAAAGGCACCATTTATTGGTTCTAAATGAACATCACCTGTTTTGACATTGCGAATCTGTGCACCTGTCACAACCATATCGTTGCCGACGATCTCATCCACTACGCTATCCCAAATAAATGAAATTTTTTCATTAGCAAAGGCACGATCTTGAATAATTTTTTGGGCACGCAACTCATCTCGCCGATGAACAATCACAACTTCAGAAGCAAAGCGGGTTAAGTAGATGGCTTCTTCTACTGCAGAATCACCACCGCCAACAACAATTAATCGTTTGTTGCGGAAAAATGCCCCATCACAAACTGCACAATAAGAAACGCCACGTCCAGCAAAAGATTCTTCCCCTGGCACACCTAATTTGCGATGAACACAACCGGTAGCAACAATGATCGTTTTTGCTTGATAACTGGTATCTTCAGTAATGACTTCTTTGTAATCGCCGTGATCTTTAATGTCTTGTACGATCCCATAAGCATTTTCTGTCCCAAATTTCGTGACACCATCGTACATTTTCATCGCAAGTTCTGGACCCATGATGGATTCAAAACCTGGATAATTTTCAATCTCAGCGGTATTGTTCATTTGTCCGCCTGGCGCACCACGTTCAATCAAAAGAACCTTTAAATTCGAGCGTGAAGCATATAAGGCTGCAGTCATCCCAGCAGGACCTGCGCCGATAATTATTACATCATACATTCAGTAATTCCTCCATTCGGCTTTACTTTACATCCAAGAATTTATTCTGTCGACAAATCTGCTTACTAATTGTCAGCTTTTTTGTACTTCATAAAGTAAAGATCTATTACTCCTTTATACTTCGATCAATTATTTGACAGATCATTCAGTGTTTTATGGATTAAAAAAGAAGGGCAATCATCTAGTGACGATTGTCCTTTCAAAAATTATTGTTGGTTTTTCATTTGTTGCATCATTTGACGCACTTTTTTTTCTGATGGTTTTTGTCCCATTGACATCATCATTTGACGTAACATATCCTCGTTGATTGGAGGATTCTTTTTGAAATAGTCTTGCATATATTTACGGGCTAAGAAGAAACCGCCAACAGCACCTAATAGTGCAGCAATTACTGCGATCAATACTACAATTCCAGTTGATACCATTTTCACCGCTCCTTTCCTGACACATTCTCATACATTTTACTAGAAGATTCAGCAAAAGAAAAGCAGTTTTAAGAATCTTCAAAGACAACAATAAAATTTTAGTTTGTTCTTACGGATGACTGATCGCTCGTTTCTTATCAAAAAAATACCTTCTACTTGTTATACAAGCCAAACAAACCAGCAAAAAAATTCATTATTTTTTAAACAATTGATGAAATAACGATTAAAATATGATAAAATCCATTTTACTATCTTCCTCACTGGTGGCTAAGTGAAGAGGTGTCTATATGAGAGAATTTTTAAAATCAGTCAATCGGATCGTTGTAAAGATTGGAACAAGTTCGTTGATTCATCCAAATGGCAAAATCAATTTTTCTGGTATCGACCAATTAGCTTTTGTCTTAACAGATCTTCGTAACCAAGGAAAAGAATTATTGCTCGTCTCTTCTGGCGCAATTGGTGTGGGCATGGATAAACTTAACTTGAGAGAACGCCCACAAGAAATCCCCATTCAACAAGCCGTTGCCGCAGTAGGACAATCAGAATTGATGCATATTTACAACCAACGCTTTTTAGGCTACAGTCAGCAAACTGCTCAAGTATTACTGACAAGAGATGTCGTCGATTTTCCAGAAAGCCGCTCCAATGTAATCAATACTTTGGAACAATTGCTCTCAATGGGTATCATTCCAATCATCAATGAAAATGATACCGTTGCAGTAGATGAAATGGATCATACGAGAAAATTTGGTGACAACGACGAACTATCTGCAGTCGTCTCACAACTGATGGCAGCAGACGTATTGATTATACTAAGTGATATTGACGGCTTTTACTCTGATAATCCGACTAAAAATCAACAGGCAACTTTGTATTCGGCTATCTCAATGATTGATCAAACATTGTTGGAACAAGCTGGCAGCGAAGGCAGTCGTTTTGGTACTGGCGGAATGCTCAGTAAATTAAAAGCAGCTCAACGAGTTTTGGCAGCTAATAGCACGATGGTCTTAGCCAATGGCAAACCACCTAGAATAATTTTTGATATTTTAGCCGGTGATGAAATCGGGACATTATTCAAGGAGGGATCAGTATGAGTGATTTACTAAATAGACTAGGGCAACAAAGTAAACTTGCTGCCCAGCAATTATGTCTACTGGAGACTGCGAAAAAAAATGACTGTTTGTTGCAAATGTCCCTAGATTTAGAAAACAATCTGTCAGAGATCTTAGCGAACAATCAACTGGATTTAATCCAAGCACAAAAAAATAAACTCTCTGATACGATGCTTGATCGCTTACGTTTAACTGCTGAAAGAATCAGCGAAATGGCTGAAAGCATTCGGCAAGTCGCAGCTTTGCCAGATCCAATTGGCGTAGTGGAAAAAATGTGGCGTACAGAAGATCAGCTGATGATTGGGCAACAACGTGTGCCATTAGGTGTGATTGGCATCATCTTTGAAGCACGACCAAATGTAACAACTGATGCAGCCAGTTTATGTTTCAAATCTGGAAACACTGTGATACTTCGAGGAGGCAAAAAAGCGTTCCACTCGAATCAAGTGCTCGTACAACTTATGCAACAGACTTTGCAAAAACAACAGCTCAATCCGGCAATGATCCAATTTGTTACAGATACGTCCCATGAAACTGCTCAGGAATTGATGCAGCTAAATGACTATCTGGACGTTTTAATCCCTCGCGGCGGAGCAGGATTAATTCAGCGTGTCAAAAATAATGCAACCGTACCTGTGATTGAAACTGGTACTGGAAACAATCATATCTATGTTGATACGGCGGCATCATTAGATATGGCGCTGAACATCGTCGTCAACGCGAAGGTACAACGCCCCTCTGTCTGTAATGCCGTTGAAACGTTAGTGATTCATAAAGAGATTGCTAGTGATTTTTTGCCTAGGTTAGAAAAAGCTTTGCTTCCTCATCAGGTCGCTTTAAGAGGAGATCTTGAAGCTTTAACTTATTTGGATCAAGCAAATTTAGCTACCGAAACCGATTGGGCAACGGAATTTTTAGATTATATTTTAGCAATCAAAGTTGTCTCTTCGCTTGATGAAGCAATCGAACATATCAATCAGTATAATACGAAACATTCAGAAACTATCGTAACGGACAGTTATTCAAATGGGCAAAAATTCTTGAATGAAATAGATGCAGCTGTTATTTACATCAATGCTTCGACTCGTTTCACTGATGGTTTCAAATTTGGTTTCGGTGCAGAAATCGGAATCTCTACACAAAAATTACACGCTCGTGGGCCGATGGGGTTGGAACATTTGACTGCGACTAAGTACATCATTTACGGCAACGGTCAAATTCGAGAGTAATTTTAAGCGACTGTATTAAATTGAACTTTTTCAACTAATCAACCGCTTTTTTATAGCAAAAAGCAGAGGTTTATTTGCCCTCTGCTTTATGCTTGGATTTTTGTCAAGAGATCTGGA
Organism: Enterococcus dongliensis; assembly: GCF_031927985.1. NCBI lineage: Bacteria > Bacillati > Bacillota > Bacilli > Lactobacillales > Enterococcaceae > Enterococcus > Enterococcus dongliensis. The sequence goes on along the minus strand of NZ_JARPZC010000002.1, from coordinate 75,857 downwards.
TCAAATGTTTCTGCTTTTAACATAGCAATCTCAAAGCCGTAAGGAGCCCGTTGATTTTTTTTATCTGCTCCTACATAAGGTGTCTCTAAGATTTTTGGCAAATGTTTCAATTTTTCGTGATGAACAATTTTGTTCAACGCATTAAAGCCAATCGTGCCAAAACCAATATTAGCATGACGATCCTTATGAGAGCCGATTGGGTTTTTAGAATCATTTACATGAATCACTTTTAAACGATCCAGACCGATCACCCGATCAAATTCTGCTAAGACACCGTCAAAGTCTTCTTTGACATTGTAGCCTGCGTCATTGGTATGGCAAGTATCAAAAGTTACTGAAAGTTTTTCATTCAATGTTACGCCATCGATAATATACGCTAACTCTTCAAAAGTTCTCCCCAACTCTGTCCCTTTCCCTGCCATCGTCTCCAAAGCGATTTGCGCCCGTTGATCTTTGGTCAACACTTCATTTAGACCTTTGATGATTTGATCCAATCCTGCTTTTTCACCCGCACCGACATGTGCACCAGGATGCAACGTGATCTGCATAGCGCCTAGCGCTTCAGCTCGCATGATTTCGTCTCGTAAAAATTGGACAGCAAAAGGAAACATCTCCGGTTTTTTCGTATTTCCTAAATTGATAATATAAGGTGCATGCATGACAATATTTGACAAGCCATGTTCTTTCATAAATGTTTCTCCAGCTGGAATATTCATCTCTTCCACTGGTTTGCGACGAGTATTTTGCGGGGCGCCGCTATAGATCATAAAGGTCGATGCTTCATAACTAGCTGCTTCTTGTGCAGCACCCAATAACATACCTTTTCCCTTCATACTTACATGAGAACCAATTAACATAAAAACCTCCAGTTTTTTTATAAAAATAATAGTAAACTCGTCATCAACGGCAAACTAATCAAAAAGCTTAACGAGGACGTGAATCCGACTACTTCTGCTCGCATTCCGGCGGCCACACTATTAATGACTCCAAATGTCGGAATCGGTCCAACCGAAACAAGGCACAAAACAATCTTAATCATCTCAGGAAACGGCAACCACATGAACAAAGCTGTCAATAATAGCCCACTTCCATATTTGATTACTAAAACTCGCAAAACTAAAGCTAGATCTTTTTTGGGCAACCGCAGTTCCAAAAATAAACCGATCATAAACATCGATAAAAAAGTATTAGCATTTGCGACAGGCTGCACCAATTGAAAGACTGCTTGCGGCAAATCGATCGCTGTTACCCGTAAGAGCAACATAATCAAATAACAAAGAAAAGGAATTGATCGACCCAATCGACCTAGAACTTTTTTGATACTTGGACGTTCCTCATTTCCTCCACTGATGCTCTCAATCACTACATTTGATCCTCCAGCCAACATGATGCTATTTCCGATATCAAAAAACGACAAAATCGGTATGGCTTGCGGCATGAAACTCTGTACAAAAGGGATCGCAAAATTACCGATATTATAGCCTGAAACACTATACATCAAAAACTCGCGTTCGACTTGCTCTTGTCTTTTTGAGAACCAATGACCAATAATGATTATTACTAAGTTCAAGAATACTCCGACTAAAATCAAAAGTAATAACTGGTTTTTAATCACCAATGATTGCAAATTTACAATAATTGCTGCCGGTAATGTGACATTGACAACTATTTTTGAGATCAGGGAACCATCCGCCTTTGTTAACAAGTTGAGTCTTTTGGTTAGATAGCCTATCAAGATAATAACAAATAATCCTAACGAATTTAATAAAACTGCTCTCACGTGCTCACCTCTCAATCCAAAAGCGCTTACCTTGCATGATAAAGAAAGAGGATTGTGCCAAAAATTGGTCCAATCCCTTTGCTGATAAAACTAAAATTGTAAAACGAAATATTTTTTCTTGCCTCGACGGATAACTATATACTTATCGGCTAACTTGTCTTGGTCACTCAATGTATAAGCAACTTCTTGTACACGATCGCCATTGACATAGATTGCACCGTTCGTGATATTTTCTCGCGCTTGACGTTTAGATTTTTCAATCCCTGCAGTCAACAAGATTTCAACGAGGTTTAAATCATCGTCTGTTTGTACACGATAGTTCGGTACATTTTTAAATCCTTGCTTGATCTCTTCATCATTCAAATTTTTTACATTCCCGCTAAATAGCGCTTCAGAAATATGCACTGCTTGTTCATAGGCTTCTGCACCATGGACTAAAACAGTCACTTCTTTTGCCAATGCTTTTTGGGCTGCTCGTTGTTCAGGAGCTTTGGTGAATTCTGCTTCAATTGCTGCAATTTCTTCTAAGCTCAAGAAGGTAAAGTAGTTTAAAAACTTGATTGCATCTCGATCGTCTGTATTAATCCAGAATTGATAAAATTCATACGGCGAAGTCTTCTCTGGATCCAACCAAACTGCATTGCCTTCGGTCTTCCCAAATTTTGTCCCATCAGCTTTAGTAATCAGCGGCATGGTTAACCCAAAAGCTTGTTTGCCTGACTCGCGCCGAATCAATTCAATCCCTGACGTGATATTTCCCCATTGATCACTGCCGCCTAATTGCAGTAAACAACCGTAACGTTTATTTAATTCATAGAAGTCATAAGCTTGCAATAATTGGTATGCAAACTCTGTATAAGAGATTCCAGATTCGATACGACGTTTGACACTTTCTTTACTCATCATGTAATTGATCGTAAAGTTTTTCCCCACATCACGTAAAAAATCGATCATTTTTAGTTCGCCCAACCATTCATAGTTGTTGGCAACGATCGCTGGATTCTCTTTATTTTCAAAATCAATGATTCCTGAAAGCTGATTTTTGATACTTTGCGACCAGCTTTGAACAGTCTCTAACGTATTTAATTGACGTTCAGCATCTTTAAATGAAGGGTCTCCAATCATCCCGGTACCACCGCCGACTAATGCGATCGGCACATGTCCGTTTTGTTGGAAACGACGCAACGTCAAGATCGGTAATAAATGACCAATGTGCAAGCTATCTGCTGTTGGATCAAACCCGATATATAGTTTAACAGACTCTTCATTTAATTGTTTTTCTAGGGCTGCTTCATCGGTTGCTTGAAAAATTAAGCCACGGGCTTTTAATTCTTGGAAAAAGTCTGAATGCATGTTTTATCCTCCTAATGATTTATGATAGTCAACTTCGAACCAACTATCTGTTTATTACGCATCTCATTTCTTAATGATCGATACTTATCCTTTCCCATATTAACTGAAAAAACGAGGAAATAAAAGATGTTCGCTGGATTTATTCGAGTTTCTGAGGGATTAACAAAGCGTTTTTCATACCATCACTTGATCAATCAGCTAATACTTGTTTTTTCTTCCTTAACAATTAGTTGAAGTTTTGATTACAAACACGGCATCTGCTTGTTAACAGAAGTAAATCTTTGCTATAATTCAACAGATAATTAAAATGAATAGAATTTAACGAGGTGGACTTTTTGGCTCACAAGAAAAAAATAAGTAAACAACCGAAAAAGAGTAGCAAAAAGAAATCAAAAACTACTCTTGGAGGTCTTTTTGCACTCAATGTTTCATTGCGGGTAATCAAGTCACTATTACTTGGCTTTATCGTAGTGCTCTTTTTAGGCGGTCTGCTGGTTGTTGGGATCGGAGCTGGGTATTTTGCTCATCTTGTCGAAGGAACTCCGACGCCTACAAAAACCGAAATGAAACAAAAAGTTGGAGACATCGCCGAACCATCAAAATTACTTTATGCCGATGATCAAGAGCTAGCAACAATCCAATCTGATCCAATCCGTGAAAAAATAAGTTCCGATGAAATTTCTTCCTGGGTGAAAAAAGCACTAGTTGCTACTGAAGATGAAAATTTTTATAAACATCGCGGTGTCGTACCAAAAGCTGTTGTCCGTGCCTTATTAGGCGAAGTAGTCGGTTTTGGCGCTGGATCTGGAGGATCTACACTGACTCAACAGCTGATCAAACAACAGGTCCTAACAAATGAGACTTCGTTCAAACGAAAAGCAAATGAAATTGTCTTGGCCTTTGATTTAGAGAAATATTTAAGCAAAGATGAAATTTTAACATCTTATTTGAATGTCTCCCCTTTTGGGCGTAATAACAAAGGACAAAACATCGCAGGAGTAGAAGAAGCAGCGATTGGTATCTTTGGTGTCCATGCTAAGGATCTGAACTTACCGCAATCAGCTTTTATTGCTGGTTTGCCGCAAAGTCCGATTGTTTATAGTCCCTACACCAACACCGGTGATCTAAAACAAGATTATTCATTAGGTATGGCTCGAAAAGACGATGTCCTTTTCAATATGTATCGTGAACAGATGATTTCTAAAAAAGAATACGAAGCCGCAAAAGAGTATGATTTGTCAAAAGACTTTCAAGCTCGGCAAGATATCGAAGTACAGCAGCACGGATTTTTATACTACACTGTTTATAATGAGGCCATCAGCATCGTAGCAAAAAAACAAGCGGAAGAAGATGGCATTAGTGATGGTGAATACGACAAAGATGACGTACAAAGCCGTTACATTGAACAAGCTAAAGTCAAAATGCAAAATCAAGGGCTCATTGTAAAATCAACCATCGATAAAAACATCTATGACGCGATGCAACTCGGGGTTGCTGAATACGGACAATATTTAGACGATGGCTCTGGTGCAACTGTTGAACCAGGAACCGTAATGATGGATAACCAAACTGGCCGAATCTACGGTTTCGTCGGAAGTCGTGATTACAATATAAATCAAAACAATCATGCTTTTGATACGGTTCGACAAGCCGGCTCCTCAATCAAACCAGTCTTAGTCTACGGACCTGCAATCGATCAAGGTCTACTAGGTAGCGCTTCGCGAATCGCTGATTTCCCGATGAAATATCAACGCGGAGAACATGCTGGAAAAGAATTAGAGAATGCGGAAAATAAAGGTTCCAAGACATTCCAGACAACTCGGGAAGCTTTGGTCGAATCAACAAATATCACTGCATACCATGTTTATCAAGATATGCTTGCAAATAAAGGTTCGGATCAATTTGCCTATGATAATTATTTGAAGAAAATGAATTATCCAACTTCCAATACTTGGGGTGTAGAATCCGCGCCATTAGGTACTACAGGCGTTTCAACTTTAACAGAAGTCAATGGCTTCCAAACCTTGGCAAATGACGGAGTCTATCAGCAAGGATACTTGATTGACTCTATTACTGACAGCACTGGCAAAGAAATTTATAAACATAAAAATGCACCAGTCCAAGTCTATTCAAAAGCAACAGCTTCTATTATGAATAATTTGATGCGCAGCGTAATCAATGAACAACATACAACGCCGTTCAAATCTATTTTGAGTGGTGTGAATTATTCTCTAAGTACCGCTGATTGGGTCGGAAAAACTGGGACAACAGATAACTATGCCGACAACTGGTTAATTGTCTCCACTCCGTCTATCACCTTAGGAACATGGACTGGACGAGATGACAATAAACCTATGAATGATGGTGCTGGAAATCGAACAGCAACCTACATGGCTTATCTTGCAGGTCGAATCTATCAAGTCAATCCAACAGTTTTTGCTGAAGATGAAAAATTTGAACTGACTGATGACGTGAAACAAATCAAAGTTTCTGATTTCACTGGTTTAAAACCTGGTAAAGTGACTCACAATGGAATAAATTATCAAGTGCCAAGTGGTGAAACTACTTCTCTTTGGGCAAAAGATGGTCCAGTAGACAACACCTACGAATTTGGTATCGGCGGTGACGACGAGGATTACAAGACGTATTGGAATACACGAAATAAAGTCGCTGCCAAAAACAAAGACAACAAAACGACAGATGACGATTAATTAAAAGACTTCTCACCATGAACTGTCTCTCAATCTAACTTTGAGGCTAGTCCATGGTGAGTTTTTTTCTTAGATCAACTTGTGAAAAGCTCATGATTCTGTAAAAAGAGCATCTAAGCAGCTTGTGACTCCACAAGCTTTTTGGTATTCTACCAACAGAAAATCATTTTATAAATAATCGATCAGAACACCTGTTTTAAAAATAATTCCACTAAGGAGATATCACTCATGACATTTGAAGAAATTTTACCCAAACTAAAAAAAGGAGCAAAAATTATCCGGGAAGGTTGGAGCGGATTTGAGTTATATGTGACACTCGTTGAAAATCAGCAATTTGAGGGTGCACCAGTTACGCCTTATTTTCTGATTAAAACAGCCGATGAAGGTTTTTCTAGTTTTGCCCCAACTGTTTGTGACATTTTAGCAGATGATTGGAAAATCGTTGAATGATAACTTTTGATTTTACCAATAAAACAGCCTTTATCACCGGTGCGGCCTCAGGAATTGGCGCGGCTCAAGCACAGGCTTTACTAAATGCTGGTGCACAAGTCTTTGCTTTTGATCAGCAAAACGGACAACTCCAGAGATTTCAAGAAATTTTTCCTGAACGATTTGCTTTTTACTTAGGAGACGTACGAGAAAAAAATCACCTGCAAGAAGCAATCAAAAACTGTCATAGTTTGTTTGGCACGATTGATATTTTACTGAATACTGCGGGGATTCTAGATGATTATCTGCCATTAGCTGAAACAGATGAAGCTTTATGGACACAAATTTTAGATACCAATGTAAAAAGTATGTTCACATTGACAAAATTATTATTACACGAATTATTGGATAATCAAGGGACGATCATCAACATGGCTTCGATTGCCGGATTGGTCGCCGGTGGCGGCGGAATCGCTTATACGACTAGCAAACATGCTATCATCGGTTTTACTAAACAATTGGCGCTAGATTACGCTGACAAGGGACTTCATGTCAACGGACTTGCACCAGGAGCGATTGATACCCCTATGAATCAAGCAGATTTCTCTGGGGATGGGAAAATGGCAAAATGGGTAGCTGAGGAAACACCAACCAAGCGTTGGGCGACACCTGAAGAAGTCGCATACGCCACCTTATTCTTAGCAAGTGAAGAAACACGTTATATCCAAGGAACTATTTTACCGATTGATGGTGGTTGGCTTTTAAAATAGCTTGCAATTTTTCTGAAATCCTCTAAGATAATAGTAGCGAGATTTTCGCATTGCGGCACTTCGATCCTTTGGTCGCAGTTATCAACGAGACAGTGTCTTGTAAAGGAGAATGATAAATGCATCTTGAAAAAAGTTCAGCTAAACGCTGGACCACCACTGATACGGCTAAAATGGCCGTTGTGACAGGATTATATGTCGCTGTCACGATTGTTTTATCTGTTGTAAGTTTTGGGGCCATCCAATTTAGGCTTTCCGAAATGTTCAACTACTTACCGCTTTTTAACAAACGCTACACTATCGCTGTGACTTTAGGCGTGGCAATCGCCAATTTGGCTTCTCCGCTAGGTATAGTCGACGTAGCACTGGGAAGTATTTCCACGTTAATCGTCTTACTGATTTGTCGAGCTGTGACAAAAAATATTGTCAGTCTAAAAAAACGAATGATTATCACCGCACTAATCTTCGCTTTCTCCATGTTCACCGTTGCAGGCCAATTAAGCTTTTTCTACCATGCTCCATTTTTCTTTAATTGGTTGATCATTGGCGTAGGCGAATTACTTTCTATGGCATTAGGCGGCGGATTAATCTATTTAATCAATCAACGAATCGATTTAACTAAATAAAAATACAAGCATGAACAATTCAAATAATCACTAGAGACTAAAAAGGTTCCAAAGAAATCATTCTTTGGAACCTTTTTTTATAGATCAGCGATAAATCGCAATCGTTTGATAAGGTTTTAACACAAGTTTTTTATTATAAGTTTCAGTCTGGTAGTTATCGATCAAAATTTCTCCTGCTGAAAATTCTTCTGGTAGTTCAATCGTCGTCTCTTGTGGGAAGAAGTTATTTAACACAAGTAGTGAATGATCTGCTAGACGTCTGATATATCCATAGATTTGCGGATGTTCTGGTAAAAAGGCTTCATAGCTTCCTTCTGAGATTACAGGATATTTTTTGCGCAACTTGATCAATTGCTGATAATAGCTGAAAATCGATCCTGTTTGTAATTCATTGGCTACGTTAATTGTATCAGCTGTTCGACCAACAGTTAACCAAGGAGAAACTTGTGAAAACCCGCTGAATCTGCTGCTGTCCCATTGCATCGGTGTACGAGAATTGTCGCGAGATTTAAGCTTGACGATTTCAAATGCTGTTTGTTCCGTCTGACCAGCGTCAATTAGTTCTTGATATGCATTCAGACTTTCTACATCCACGTATTGCTCCATTGATTCATAATCTGGGTCCAGCATGCCGATTTCTTCTCCCATATATATATATGGTGTCCCGCGATTCAAATGGATTGCACTTGCCAACATTTTTGCCCCAGCAACACGATAGTTATCCACATCGATAAAACGATTCAATGCCCGTGGTTGATCGTGATTGTTCCAAAAAAGGGCATTCCAACCACCTTCTTCACTCATTTGCGTTCCCCAAGTATGAAACAATTCTTTTAATTTCGCAAAGTCAAAGGGCATCTGTGTCCACTTTTTCCCATCTTTATAATCCACTTTTAAGTGATGAAAATTAAAGGTCATACTTAATTCTTCTCGTTCAGGTTTTGTATACAAAATACATTCTTTCACCGTAGTAGAGCTCATTTCACCGACTGTGATCATCTCGGGATCTTTACCAAAGGTTGCTTGATTCATCATCTGGATAAATTCATGAGTGATCGGACGATCCGTATAAGCCGGTTTGCCATCCTCTTCTTCACAATTTGCTAATACTTCATCTTTGCCAATTACATTGATTACATCGAAACGAAATCCTTTGACTCCTTTGTCCATCCAAAATGTTAATACGTTGAATAATTCTGCTCGAACTTCAGGGTTGCGCCAATTTAAATCGGCTTGTGTCTTATCATATAGATGCAAATAATAGCGCCCTGTCTCTCCAAATGGGGCCCAAGCATTTCCACCAAACTTGGAGAGCCAATCAGTCGGCTCTTCTCGCAAAATAAAGTAATCTTGATATTTTTTATCACCGGCTAACGCTTTTTGAAACCATTCATGCTCGATTGATACATGATTAAATACCATATCTAACATGAGCTCGATTCCAAGTTCATTGGCTGTAGTCATCAACTGATCGAAATCTTCCATTGTCCCGAACATGGGATTAATGGCCGTATAATCTGCCACATCGTATCCGTTATCTTTTTGTGGACTTAGATAAATGGGGCTCAACCAAATCATATCCACACCCAATTGTTTTAAATAAGGAAGTTTTTGCTTAATTCCAGGTAGGTCTCCGACACCATCTTGATTTGTATCTAAAAATGATTTGGGATAAATTTGGTAAATTACTTTTTCTTTAAAACTCATTGTGTCCTCCAGCATCTATAATTTTTTTGCTCGTAAGATTTTCTCATTACTTGTGACCACGGCATCTTCAATCAATGGATCCACTTGAAAATCAGTCGCATTCGTCACGATGATAGGTGTTTGAGTTTCATAACCTGCCGCTTTGATTGCTGCTACATCAAACTCCATCAATAATTGTCCTTTTTTGACACTGTCTCCTTGTTTCATATGACTCGTAAAATAATTGCCATCTAGTTGAACGGTATCGATTCCGATATGGATCAAGACTTCCGCTCCTTCCGTACTCACTAAACCGATGGCATGTTTAGTAGGAAATAACAAACTGATCTGCCCATCAAAGGGTGCATATAGTTTTCCTTCACTAGGTTCGATCACAACACCTTGTCCCATCATACCTTCTGCAAAAACAGGATCTTTGGCACTGCTTAATGGTTGCACTCTACCCGCAATTGGGGCAAATAAGTCAACTGTGGCTCCTGTTTTTTGAATGGATTCATTAGCTGGAACATCGTCTTCTTCCACTCGATCGTTTTTATTGAATAAACCGATGCGACGGAAAGTCAGCGTCAAAATGAATGGAACGGCAATCGCAATGATCATACCAATCACAAAAATTAAATAATCTTGCGGACGGATTGCCAAAATTCCCGGCAGTCCACCAACACCGATGGATAGTGCCCGAACTTTGAATAAAGTAATAAACAACCCGGCGATTCCACTACCAATCATAGCAGCAATAAATGGATAGGTGTATTTTAAATTGATCCCGAACATTGCCGGTTCAGTAACACCTAACCAAGCAGAGATCACTGATGGAATCGATACTTGTTCTTCTTTTTTATTTCCTCGATGAGCAAAAACAATGGCTAAAACAGATGCACCTTGGGCGATATTCGATAAACAGATCATCGGCCATAAATTAGTTGAGCCAAAGTCTGCGATCAACTGCGAATCAATTGCTAAAGTAGTATGATGCAATCCTGTGATAACTAACGGTGAATACAAGGCTCCAAAGATCCCACCGAACAACCAACTAAAGCTAGAAGTCAATCCAGCATTCACAACAGCTGAGATTGCCGTCCCGATTTTCCAACCGATTGGTCCTAAAATAAGATGTGCGGCTAAAATAGTCGGAATCAATGAAAAGAATGGAACAAAAATCATTGAGACAGCTTCTGGAATATATTTCCGGAAGAAACGTTCCAAGTACACAAGTAAAAAGCCGGCTAACATCGCAGGAATAACTTGTGCTTGGTAACCAATCTTGTCAACGGTGAAAAAACCGAAATCCCAAGTCCAATTTTTAGCAATCTCTGCAGCTGTTGTCCCGTTTACAGCATAGGCATTCAATAATTGCGGTGAAACTAATGTAATCCCTAAAACAATTCCTAAAATCTCGGTCGCTCCCATTTTACGGGCGATACTCCAAGTAATCCCAACTGGTAAGAAGTGGAAAATCGCTTCACCAGGCAACCATAAGAAACCATTCACTCCACTCCAAAAAGTGGAAGCCTCAACGATTGTTTGACCATCCAACCAACCCATTGGTACCGCTTCTAAAATATTTCGAAATCCTAAAATCAAACCGCCGACAATAATTGCTGGTAATAAGGGGGTAAAGATTTCTGCTAAAACTGTAATGGCACGTTGAACTGGATTTTGATTTTGTTTTGCTGCTGATTTGGCTGCTTCTTTTGAAACACCCGTTACGCCTGAAACTTTGACAAACTCATTGTAAAAAACTGACACATCGTTCCCAATAATGACTTGAAACTGTCCCGCATTAGTAAACATTCCTTTGACGCTAGGAATATCTTCAATTTGAGCTTCATTTGCTTTTTTCGGATCATTCAAAACAAATCGCATTCGTGTAGCACAATGCGTGACTGCTGAGATATTTTCTGTGCCGCCGATCGCTTTGAGTAGATCTTTTGTATCCTTTTCATATTTTCCCATTTTTTCTCCTCCAATTAATTTCACTTGTATGGATAAGTTCAGCTAATATAGTTACTATATCTGGTTTAACCGTCTTTGTAAATCGCTTACATTTTGATAGATAGTTTTTTTATTAGATTCTTCTCATCATAATAAATGATAACAAAATTTATCAATGACTTATTTGTCTATAATCCCTCTACAAGTTGGTTGTTTTCCCAACAAGTTCTGCTTAAAATAATAATTCTCTCATTTTACTTTTAGCTCTTTTTAGAAAGCGTTTTACTTATGAAACGATTGTTTGTATAATGATTAAAACATATACGGACAAGTTAGGATGGTTGGATGAAAAATTATGAAGTAATCTATCAAGCAATTGAACGAGGAATTTTAAAAGGTGTTTATGGAGCAGAGACTTACTTACCTAGTGAAAATACGCTTCGACAAACCTATCACGTCTCTCGAGATACGATTCGCAAGGCGCTTGCTCTTTTAATGGCCAATGGTTACATCCAAAAAATCCAAGGCAAAGGATCGTTAGTCTTAAAACGTGAACAACTACGTTTCCCGGTTTCCGGTCTGACTAGCTATAAAGAATTACAAAATTCCTATGGCTATGAAAGTAATACCCAAGTCGTCAGTCTTAAAAAAATTGTGATTGATCAAGAAGTCGCACATTACACAGGATTTGAAACTGGTGCGGTTTGTTGGGAATTGCTCCGTACCCGAGCGATTGATCAAAAGAAAGTGATCCTTGATAAAGATCTGCTGCTGACAACAATTGTAGCAGATTTAGATACTGAGATTGCCAAAGACTCTATCTATCGCTACTTTGAGAACCAATTGGGGATTAATATTTCTTTTGCGGAAAAAGAGATCACGATTGATGCATTAACAGAAGAAGATCGTAAACTATTGGACCTCAATCAACAAGATATCAATATCGTCTCAGTAAAAAGTCGGGTATTTACTAGTGATGCGCAACAATTTCAATATACTGAAAGCCGTCATCAAGTCGATAAATTCCGTTTCTTTGATTTTGCACGGCGCCATCCTTCAACGATGTAATCTGTCAGAAATGACAAAAAACGACTGTGTCTGATGGAAGACACAGTCGCTTGAAGCTATAGTTATTTTAATTTTTGTAACAAGAAAAGATTGATTTTAGATTTACTCGTATCTGCATCAAACTCTACAATGAGGCTATGCTTATTGTTTCGTTGAACCTTTTTCAAAAACACCGTGCGGCAACACGATTGTTTTTTGTTCAATCTCTTCTTTATTCATCATTTTTGTCAATAAACGCATCGCTACAGCACCAATATCGTATAACGGTTGCGTTACACTACTCAAACGTGGACGTGCTACTTCTGTCAGTAATGAATCATTGCTTGTAATAATCTCAAATTCTTCAGGAACTTTCACACCTTTGTCCATCAAGCCATCCAATAAACCAATTGCTAACGCATCATCTGTCACGTAAGCTGCTGTTGCACCACTATTCAAGATGCGGTCTGTTAAAGCAATTCCTTCTTTAAAATTATAAGGCGCTTCAAAGATTAGTCCTTCACTATATTCTAAGCCATTTTCAGCCAATGATTTTTTGTAACCACCCATGCGGGCATGACCATTGATGGCATCGATCAATGCGCCACTAATGAAAGCAATTTTCTTATTGCCATGTTTTGCTAATAAATCGATTGATTCTTTTGTAGCTGCCGCATAATCGATATTGACACTGCCGACTTGCTCATCCGGATCAATTGAACCAGCTAAAACGATTGGTGTTTTTGAGCGAGAAAATTCCGCACGAATCTCATCAGTAATGCGATGTCCCATGAAGATTACACCATCTACTTGTTTTGCTAATAAATTATTCAGTACATTGACTTCTTTTTGTGCTTCGCCATCGGAATTAGCTAAAATAATGTTGTATTTGTACATTGTCGCAATGTCATCGATTCCGCGTGCCAATGACGCAAAAAACATATTGCTAACATCTGGGATGATTACACCGACAGTTGTTGTTTTCTTACTCGCTAGTCCTCGTGCAACTGCATTTGGACGATAATCTAGACGTTCAATAACTTCTAACACCTTTTTACGTGTTGTTGGTTTTACATTAGGGTTGCCGTTGACTACACGAGAAACGGTTGCCATTGAAACATTTGCTTCACGGGCAACATCATAAATCGTAATTGTTTGCTTTTCCATGGTATGCTCCTTTTATCATGTTTTCAGAAAATGTCATTTACATTTCTAAAAGATAATAGCACGTTGGTTCATTGATTGCAACCGTTTTACACTTTTTTTCTTATTTATATGTAAGCGTTTACTGAAATTATTTTACAATCTTACTATAAAAAAGGACTCTTTTTACTCAATAATTGATCTGTCTATCAATAAAAAAAGCTCTCAAATTTGAGAGCTTTTTTTATTCTGGATTATTCTTTTCGATTTCTTCTTTTAGTTCTTCTTTGATTTCAGAAAAGTCAGAGGTTTGTTGATTTATTTCTTCACTCTTAGCTGCTAAAGCTTCCGCACCTTCAGAAACTGTTTCTTTTGCTTCTTCCTTAGTTTCTTTGGCATCGATCACAATATCTTCTGATGTATCTTCAGCCACATCTTTCGCATCGCTGGCTGCTTTACGGAAACGATCAGATAGATCAGAACTTTGGCGTTTCAGATCTTCTAGAGTGTCAGAAGTGATGTCGTTCATATCTTCCATTGAATCGCCGACTTTTTCCTTTACATTGGAAGCCAAATCACTAGCTTGATCACTCAAATCAGAAGCACGTTCTTTCACGATTGATCCCATCTCACTTGTTTTTGTAACCAAATCATCCGTGTAATCAGAGGCTAGGTCCAACCAATCATCCGTTTTCTTTGCTAAATCTTCACGTAGTTCCTTACCAGATTTCGGTGCCAATAGTAATGCCGCTGCTGCTGCCGCTGTCCCGCCAATCAAAGCACCTACTAAAAATTTGCCGCGTTTTGCCATCCTTATCCCTCCGTTTTCGTTGTTTTCTTGTGATCTCTAAAAAACCGCATCGTAGTTGCGCCGACTTTTCCTGCTACGCCAGCTTTTGTCGCATGTTTTCCGACACCGCTGACCTTTCCTGCTAGATTTCGACTTGTCGTATTTAAATCAGAAACACTCTGACTCAAATCAGCCACTGCTGTAAACAATGGATCGATCGTTTCTACTTTCCCATTGATATCATTTAATAAATGATTCCCTTTAACCAATAATCCTTCTACTTGCTGCATGAGCAGATCCACGTCTTTTGTAAGCACATCGATTGTTGTATTGGCCTCGGTCACTGTTGTCTCTACTTTTTCAACTGTTTTTGAGACTTGACTCAAAACACGAACTAAAAATAAGACTAAGACAACAAATGCAAGCGCTGCAATAAGTGCTGCAATGCCCCCTAGATTCATTTAATCGCTCCCTTCCTCTTTCACTCATTATACTAACTTAAATTATACCATTCACCTGCAAATTAATGAAAGAGAAAGAGTTGTAATCAATCGGAATAAAAAAACGCTCAATTAACTTATTGAGCGATCTTTGTAAAATTTTGAAGAATACCATTGTAAAGAATCTCTAAATCACTAATCAGATCCTCCTCATCAAAACTTTCAACAAAATCATTGGTATTTCCCCGGAAATAATTGGTGATGACTCGTTCGACTTGAACAAGTTCTTTATCAGTCAATTCACAAGTAAAAAAGATTCGTTCAAATGCTGCTCTTAAAAAATGAGAGATTTTTCTTTCATAAGTTTCTATGTATTCTTTTTGATAAAAAACAATGTAAAAATCATTTTTCTTTTTTGCATAAGTGACCCACGACTTTCCTAATTCTACAAAAGCGCATAGATTGGCACGGCCTAAAAGTGCATCGACTAATTGCGCGCGAAACTCTTCCATTGCGCGTCCAACCACTGTATGCCGTAGTTCGGTGATACTTCCTGTATGTGTATACAATGAGGGTGATTTAACCTCTAATCGTTCTGCAATCTTATTTAACCGCAATCCGTTGATACCAGACTCATCAACTAGTTCCATCGCACATTCAATGACGATTTCTTTATTTAAGCGAGAAGTTTTCATTTGTCCCTCTTTTCATTATTGTTATTTTCAAAAGATATTATATAACAAAATGAATGATATATTCTATTAATCATATTGATAGTTAACATTAAATAAATCAATGATTCATTTATTTAAAACAACAAAAAAACGCAGAAATCAATCTGCGCTTTTATATTATTTTTTTACTTTGTTTTGTCCGCTTAATTCTTTGCCTAAAGCAATGATATAATCCTGTAATTTATCTTTGATCTCTGGATGTTTCAAGCCGTATTCAATGCTAGTTGTCATGAAACCAAATTTATCGCCTACATCGAATCGTTTTCCATTGAACTCATGAGCAAAAACTCGTTGTGTTTTATTTAATGTATCGATTGCATCTGTTAATTGAATCTCATTTCCAGCACCTGGTTTTTGTGTAGCCAAAACGTCGAAGATTTCAGGAGTCAATAAGTAACGACCAATGATCGCTAAATTACTTGGTGCTTCTTTAGGTTTTGGTTTTTCTACAAAATTTTTCACGTTGAACAAGCCTTTAGCGACTTCTTCACCTGGATTGATGATTCCATATTTTGACGTTTCATCTTCTGGTACACGCATCACAGCAATCGTTGAGGCATGAGTTTGCTCGTAATCGTTCATCAATTGTTTCGTTAATGGCACTCGATCTTCCATCAAGTCATCCCCTAGCATGACTACAAAAGGTTCATTTCCAACAAATGCACGAGCTTGTAGCACGGCATGTCCCAAACCTTTAGGGTGTGATTGACGGATAAAGTGTAAATTCACATCGGTTGTTTCTTCAACTAATTTCAATAAATCTGTTTTGCCTTTTTCTTTTAGATTCATTTCTAATTCGATATTGGCATCAAAATGATCCTCAATCGGACGTTTTGCTTTTCCTGTCACGATCAAAATATCTTCGATTCCAGAATTCAATGCTTCTTCCACGATAAATTGGATTGTTGGTTTATCAACAATCGGCAGCATTTCTTTAGCCATCGCTTTAGTGGCTGGCAAAAATCTTGTTCCCAACCCAGCGGCTGGAATGACTGCTTTTTTTACTCGCATGACTCTTATCCCACACTTTCTATTCTAAAGTAAATTCATTTTCAAACGTACCTTCACGCATCATCAAATCGCGACAAGCTTGCCGGACGTCTTTATCATTGTATAACACATCATAGATTGTCTCAGTAATCGGCATACTGACATTTAATCGATCAGCTAACTCTTTTGCTGCCTTTGTCGTTGAGACACCCTCAACAATCATGCCCATATTGTCTAAAACTTCGTCTAATTTATGGCCCTTGCCTAAAAGATTCCCAGCACGCCAGTTTCGTGAATGGACTGATGTACATGTTACGATCAAATCGCCAACACCACTTAAACCGATAAAAGTCAGTGGATTTGCTCCCATCGCTACACCTAATCGGCTGATTTCTGCTAATCCTCGTGTCATGATGGCAGCTTTCGCATCGTCACCATAAGAAAGACCATGTAAAGCGCCTGCACCTAAAGCGATGATATTTTTTAATGCCGCACCAGTTTCAACACCAATGACATCTGTATTGGTATAGATTCTTAAATATTCATTCATGAATAATTTTTGTACATAAGTTGCTAAGGTCTCATCTTCACTAGCTGCTGTAATCGTTGTGATATCATGCACTGCTACTTCTTCCGCATGACTAGGTCCTGATAAAACAACGACTCCTTGACGATGCTCTTGAGGAATTTCTTCTGTTAGAATTTCTGAGATACGTTTGTGGGTTTCTTGCTCTAGTCCCTTACTTGCATGGATGATTACAGGACTGTTTTCAACCACTTGGGCAAATTCTTGAGCAACCAACCGAACAGCCTTCGTTGGGATGACAAATAAAACAGCATCTGCATCTTTGACTGCACGTTCCAAACTTTTTTCTCCTCGAATACTTTCGGGGATTTTCAAGTCTGGCAAGTAATGTCGATTAGTATGATAAGTATTGATCTCATCAATTTGTGCTTGGTTATTTCCCCAAAGTCTTACTTCATGACCATTTTCAGCTAAAACTTGTGCTAAAGCGGTCCCCCAAGACCCCGGGCCTAAAACTGCTACTTTTTGTTTCACTGAGTGTTCCTCCTAGTTTACGTCTCATCTATACGCTTCAATTCTCCAAATAATTGGTAGAATCAGCCACTTTAATCATGTGATTGGTTTTTCGAACCTTCTTCTTTATCATAACACAGGCTGTTAACAACTCAGGCTTAAATTAAAGCTTGATTAATTCCTTTATCACGTTCATATAACTTAATATTCGTACTTTTTTTACGACGGTAATACAACAGAACAAGCCCGCCAACAAAAAGAAGCAACGACAATAATTGTGATACGCGAATCCCACCAAATAAGTAGAGACTATCCGTTCGCATTCCTTCAATAAAGAAGCGACCAAAACTATACCACGTCACATATCCTAAAAATAGTTCCCCACGTTTGGTGGTCCCATTTTTCCTAATAAATAAAATTAAGACAAATCCGATGAGACTCCATAGTGATTCATAAAGAAATGTCGGCTGACGGAATGCGCCATCAATATACATATTGTTAATAATAAATTGTGGCAAATGTAAATTTTCTAAAAAGCGGCGTGTCGTCTCCCCGCCATAGGCTTCATGGTTCATAAAATTCCCCCATCGGCCCATAGCTTGCGCTAACATCACACCTGGTGAGACCACGTCTAGAAACAACCACGGATCAATAAAATGATAACGTGTATAAATAATCAAAACAATTACAGCAGCGATCAAGCCGCCATAGATAGCTAATCCGCCATTGCGAATATTAAAAATCTGAACTGGATCAGCCAAATACGGCTCCAAATCAAATAAAACATAATATAAACGTGCTCCGATAATTGCAATCGGTAATGCCCAAAGAATGAAATTGGTCATATCATCTTCTTTTAGACCCACTCTTAATGCCTCTCGAGTGGACAGCCATAAAGCTAGGGCAATGCCTGAAACAATAATGATCGCGTACCAATAGATTTGTAGACCAAACAAGTCAAAGGCCACACGATTTACTTGTGCTAACATATTACTGGCCCGAATTTTCTTCGATTAATTGGGTCAAGCGATTCTCAAAGGTCTTCGTCGCATCATACCCCATCGTACGTGCCCGGAAATTCATCGCCGCAACTTCGATGATGATTGCGACATTTCGACCAGTTTTTACTGGGATTTTTACTTGAGGTATCTTTACTTCAGCAATCTCAACTTCCGTATTGCCGCTTCCTAAGCGATCGTATTTTTTATCTTTCGACCAGCTTTCCAAATAGACTACCAATTGGACCGGCATCGAACCACGAACAGCGCTTGCACCAAAGAGATTCATCACATCGATAATACCGATTCCACGAATTTCAATCAAATGTTGTAAAATTTTAGGCGGTTCCCCCACCAAAGTCAACTCATCTTGTTGATAGACATCGACACGGTCGTCTGCGATCAGCCGATGTCCACGCTTGACCAGTTCCAAAGCCGTTTCACTTTTACCGATGCCGCTATCTCCTTGAATCAATACGCCTAACCCATAAACATCTACCAACACGCCATGAACACTAGTCCGCGGTGCTAAGCCGCCATTTAAAAAGCTGGAAATCTCGCCTAATAAACGTGAGGTAGAAATTGGTGAACTCAGTACTGGGATATTTCGCTCACTCGCAGCTGTAATCATTTCTTTAGGTGGTGTTAATCCTCGAGACACGATAAATGCAGGAGTATCATCGCTGCACATCCGCCGCAAAACCATCAACCGTTCTTCCGGCATCATACGTTCTGCAAAGGTGATTTCTTTATTTCCAAAAAGTTGCAAACGGTCATGAGAATAGTAATTAAAATAACCCGTCAATTCCAATCCCGGACGAGAAATATCACCAGTAGTGATGATTCGTGTAAGACTTTCCTCATCACCAGTTACTACTTCCAATGAAAGTTTATCAACTAACTCTTTTACTCTAATTGTTTCAGCCATATAATCCCTCTTTTCTACGCTTCTGCTTTATTTTATCATTTTATCCACAGAGTGACTAGGCTCAGGCAACCTTCTCCAATAAGAATCAAAAAAGTGAGTGTTGAACTGATCAATGAAAGTAAAAATGATTTTGCTTAGTATCCCTGATTTCATCTAAAATTTTGATTTATTTACAATAAACCAAAAGATCCTGCCTATAAAAAAACGGATAGGTTATTTACCTATCCGCGTATTTATCGATATTGTGCTCTGAAACGATCGCATTGATGATCGCCATCACAACTGCTACTAGAATCGAAACAGTGAAACTAGAGAAACCAAAGCGATAATTTCCTAATAAGTTAGAAGTCAATTGCAACATACCAGCGCTGATCACAAAGCTAAACAGTCCAAGTGTCAAAATATTCAACGGCAGTGAAAGCAAGATCAAGATCGGTTTCACTAATGTATTCAAGATTGAGAGAACAAAGCTTGCGGCAATAGCCATCACCAGACTTTCCACATAAATATGCTCGGGGAAGAGCACAGATAGTGAAATAAAAATCAGTGCATTAGCTATCAAACGCTGTAAGTATGTCATTAAAAGTCGCTCCAGTCGTCATCGTCAATTTTATCCGCTTTTTTACGTTGGCGGGATGTCTTCTTCTCATAGTTGTTGTAGTCATTATTTCCATAATAGGGATTGTTATGGCCATAAGAATCCCGACCTCTTGGGTTGGCGGGAATCACTAATGCTAACAAGATGTATAATACGATCGGCGCACCGATCAAACCGAAACTTAAGAAAACATAAATCACACGAACGATCGTTGGATCAATACCAAAGTACTCGGCGATCCCGGCTAAGGTACCTGTCAGTACCACATTTGTTCGTGACTTTTGTAATCTTTTTCGCATATGAATCTTCCTTCCTTAGTATTCTTAATTATCAAAATCTTTCAAGAAAATACTTCCTGTCGTTGTTGACACATCGATTTTTGCCATTTTATCTGACACTCGACGGAATTGCAACAAGCGATTCGTTTTTTCTTTCTTTTCTCTGATCACTTCATAATCTGACAGACGGTCATTGATACTACCTAGATTCGTCTTAGCTAGACCTTCAAGACCAATCGTTTTATTCAAGGATACTTTAACATTCCCATTAACAGAACTAGCTTTGATTTTTTGCAAATTATCATGACCTGCAGTTATTTTCACATCACCATTGACTAATGAAATACCATAATTTTGAATTGCTGCTTTAGTTGCGATACTGCCGTTGACCGTTTCAATGATGGAGTCTAAAATCTCTCCTTCACGAATCTCGATGTTGCCGTTGACTCCTTGAATCTCAAGCATCGTAGCATTGATCTGTTTAAAGCTGATATTGCCGTTTGTTGATTTGGCATAAACATCTTTAGCATCCATTTTTTCCACATTCAAATCACCATTTAGTAATTTTACCGCTACATGATCATAGGTGCGTTTTGGCAAGTAGAAAACTAATTCTGCTTGGACCCGTTTATTTGGAATCTGGAATGAGATATGTTCATCATTCACTTCGATTTGACTGCGTTCTAGTAAAGATTGGAGTGGTGTTGCCTCATTCATTTTACCATAAAGTTTGATTTTCGCATCTACTTTAATCGCCGCATCATCCCACGTTTTTAAGATGACTTTCCCATTGGCTAATTTGATATCTAGCAATGTCGGTTCAACATCGGTGTATAAGAATTGGTGTTCAAATTTAGAAGTCACTAGGCCTGGAACCTTGACGTTGAAGTCTTTCCAATCAACATTTTCTTCAACTGTATCAGAAACTGTCTTCAATGTTTTTTTCATCAATCGACCTAATTGAATTCCTGCTTCGCCTAATTTTTCACCCACTTGCGAGAATGTTTCACTCGCTTGATCTTTCAAATCATCCGGTATATCAAAACGTGCTCGATTGCGTTCTTTACGAGTGTCGTTTTGATTGGATTGGACATTTTTTAATTCTTCTTCTTGTTCGCGTGCTTGGTCATCCAAGTCAGCAAGTTGTTCTTTCAAACCGGTAACTTCAGCTTCCACGCTCTCACGAATCGCTTCGTCTTCTTCTGACAATGTATCTAATTCTTCTTTTGTATCTAATTCCATCAGAATTTCTTCTTTTTCATGAAGTACCGCATGCAATTCTTTTTTCTTTTGATTGATCTCATCGATATGTACTGAGATCTGATTCGCTTCTGTTGCTAAATCATCGAAATATGCTTCAAGGTCTTCCAAGTCCTGTTCTTCGGACCTTGAGTCTTCATCAGTCTCTGTTTCCCATTCATCGACTAAATTTGTTGCTTGGTCGCGATGGTAAGAATCTACTTTATCTGCTGCTTGTTTAATCTGTGCTTCATCTTTTGCCTTTGCCATACTTT
Organism: Enterococcus dongliensis; assembly: GCF_031927985.1. NCBI lineage: Bacteria > Bacillati > Bacillota > Bacilli > Lactobacillales > Enterococcaceae > Enterococcus > Enterococcus dongliensis. Next base: position 54,050 of record NZ_JARPZC010000002.1, on the reverse strand, counting down.
CTAATAAATCTAAACCTTCTTCAGTGGATAGGATACCTTTTTTAACTAATTCTAAAATTCGTTGTCTTTCATTCATAGAAATTGCCTCCTTCAAAAAGCAAATAGCTTACTTTTGTTTACATTCATATTATGCAATGTTTCTGAGTATTTGTCATAGGACTAAAGACCCATCTTTTTATCCGACTTCATAAAGAGTCTCTTCTCCGATTCAGTCTGCCATTTTAAAATATCCATATAATTAGTTTAGAAAACGCCAGCTAGAATAATCCAGCTGGCGTTTTTTTTAAAAGGTCTCATTGCGATTGCTGTTAAGTTCTGTGATCTTGCCTGTTGCTAAGTAAACAATCCATTCACAAATATTGGTCACGTAATCACCTACGCGTTCTAAATAACCTGCAACGTGCAGATAATCCGTTCCGCTGATGATTGTCTCTGAGTCTTTTTCCATTTTATTCGTAGTCATATCATAAATTTTTTGGAAATAATCATTGACGCGCTCATCCATTTTTGCAATCATGCGAGCATCTTTTTCATCAGTCTTCACATAGGCAATCAAAACATTGTCTACCATTTTTTTAACATAGTTGGACATCTCGTTGATTTCTTTTTCGACTTCTAAAATTCGCGGCAGTCCCTTTAAACGAATGGTTGATTTAGCAACAGATACTGCATGATCTCCCATCCGTTCTAAGTCTGAACTAGCTTTCATAATCGTGATGATTGTGCGTAGATCTGTTGTGACTGGTTGTTGCAACGCGATCATTTCAAAACTTTTTTTCTCTAGGCGGACTTCCATGTCATTGATCTCGATATCGTGATCGATAACCTCTTGCGCTATTTTTTTGTCATGGTCAATGTATGAACGAACTGATTTATGCACCGCACTTGAAACCATCATACCCATTTCATAAAACTGATTGTGAAGATTCAACAGTTCTTCTTCAAATTGTGTACGTAACATCGTTGCCCTCCTTATAGTAATATAGTTATCTTCTTGATAAAAAGATCTGGCTGCTCACCAGAATAATCCATCAAGTAGACGAGATCTGCTCGTGGGTATCTTAGCCGAATTTTCCTGAGATATAATCTTCGGTCTCTTGTTTTGCTGGAGCTAAGAAAATTTTCTTCGTTTGATCAAATTCGATCAATTCTCCTTGTAAGAAAAAGGCCGTTCGATCGGAAATCCGTGAAGCTTGAGACATATTATGCGTTACGATGATGATTGTATAATTTTCTTTTAGTTCCAACAACATATTCTCGATCTTACCTGTTGATACAGGATCTAATGCGCTTGTTGGTTCATCCATTAAGATCACTTCAGGATTTACTGCCAACACCCGTGCGATACACACCCGCTGTTGCTGTCCACCAGACAGTGATAAGGCACTTTCATGCAATTTGTCTTTCACATCATCCCAGACCGAAGCAGCTTTCAAACTTTCTTCCACTACTTGATCCAGTTTATTTTTATCCTTTTCACCTTTTAATTTTAACCCATAAATGACATTTTCGTAAATTGAAAAGGGAAAGGGATTCGGTTGTTGGAAAACCATACCAATTTCTTTACGCAAGTTAACGGTATCTGTCTTAGGGCTGTAGATATCTTTGCCTTTATACATGACACTCCCGGTGATGGTCACACCAGGAATCAAATCATTCATTCGGTTCAATGATCGTAAATACGTTGATTTTCCACAACCAGAAGGGCCAATCATCGCCGTGATCTCCCCTTTTTCAATTTCCATATCAATGCCTTTTAAAGCTTCTTTTTTACCATAATATAAATGAAGGTCTTTGGAAGTAATAATCTTCGACATTCAATTTCCTCCGTCTCTTAACCAAAATGTCCTGATACATAATCTTCCGTCGCTTGGATTTTCGGCCGCGTAAAGATTTTTGCTGTCTCGTCATACTCAATGACGTGTCCTAAGTAAAAGAAGGCGGTGTAATCACTGATTCGAGCAGCTTGTTGCATATTGTGTGTCACGATAATGATTGTATAATTTTCTTTCAATTGAACCAATGTTTCTTCCACCGTACCAGTCGAAATCGGATCCAACGCACTGGCGGGTTCATCGAGTAATAAAATATCTGGTTTCATTGCGATTGCTCGTGCGATACATAAGCGCTGTTGTTGTCCACCAGAAAGAGCCAACGCACTTTTATCTAAGTTATCTTTCACTTGATCCCACAAAGCCGCTTGCTTCAAACTTGTTTCAACGACTTCCTCTAATTGCTGCTTATCACGCATTCCATGCTGTTTCAATGCAAAAGTAATATTGTCGCGAATCGATTTGCTAAAAGGATTGGGGCGTTGGAACACCATACCGATTCGTTTACGCATCTCATAGACATCAATGTTTGACGCATTAACATCTACATCTTTATACATGATCTTCCCATTGACTCGAGCACTTGCAATTCCATCATTCATCCGGTTTAGCGAACGTAGATATGTTGATTTTCCACAACCAGAAGGGCCAATCAACGCAGTGATTTTATTTTTCTCAAATTCTAAATCGACGCCTTTAATGGCTTCATTGTCTCCATAAAAAACGTGTAGATCTTCTGTATGCAACGCGATTTCACCAGGCATAGTGATCACGTTGCGTTCATCCCAATTGTATTCTTTCATTGAATTGCTCCTAATTTGTCTCAAAGTATCCATTAAAAAAATGGATCAACTGTCATCTAGTCACTCATTTGGCATTTTTTTTAATTGTAAAAATTATAGTTCTTATTTATTATTCGTCCATTTACTAAGTTGACGTCATTTTTTTATGCAATCGATTGCCGAGAGCTCGTGCACCAAAGTTAAACAATAAAACTGCTAAAATCAAAACAGCCGATGCACCAGCAGAAACAGCATTGCCATCTGGCATCGTTCCTTCTGTGTTGATTTTCCAAATATGAACTGCTAACGTTTCAGCTTGTCGGAAAATACTTAACGGGCTCGACACACTCAACGGGTTGAGATTTGTGAAGTCCAAAGCTGGTGCACTTTGTCCAGCCGTATAAATCAAGGCAGCTGCTTCACCAAAAATCCGCCCAGAACTCAAAATCACACCAGTCAAGATTCCTGGTAAAGCATCGGGAACAACGATTTTAGTGACTGTTTCCCAACGTGATAGACCCAAAGCTAATCCTGCTTCACGCTGTGTATAATGAATCGCTCGCAGTGATTCTTCAATGTTTCGGGTCAACAGAGGCAAATTGAATAAGGTCAGTGCCAAGGCACCAGAAAGAATTGAAAAACCATAACCAAACTGGATAACTAAAATTAAGAATCCGAATAAACCTACAACAACTGAAGGTAACGAACTTAAAATCTCAATCGAGGTGCGGATCAGATTCGTCAGCCAATTTTTCTTTGCGTATTCCGATAAATAAATACCAGCCCCTAATGAGATCGGTAAGCTGATGATCATCGTGATCACCAATAGATAAATAGAATTGAATAATTGAATCCCGATCCCGCCACCTTCTTGGTAAGCTTTTGATGGCGAAGTTAGAAATTCCCAAGAGACATGCGGCAACCCACGAATCAAAATATAAAGTAATAGAAAAGCTAATATCGCAACGATCAAGCCAGAAATCGTATAAAGAATACCTGTTGCGATCTTATCTGCGCGTTTTGCTTTATCCATTCGTAATGTCTCCTTTCTTTCCGATATAGCGAATCAAGATATTAAAGACTAGCGACATGAACAATAGAATTAAGGCTAATGACCATAAGACATTATTTTCTACTGTTCCCATGATCGTATTTCCGATTCCCATCGTCAAAATCGAAGTTAACGTTGATGCTGGTGTTGTTAAGCTTGTTGGAATTAGTGCCGCATTTCCGATTACCATTTGAATCGCTAATGCTTCACCAAAAGCACGAGCCATCCCAAATACCACAGCTGTTAAAATTCCCGGAACAGCCGCACGCAACACCACTTTATAGATTGTTTGCCAGCGTGTTCCGCCTAATGCCAATGATGCTTCACGATAATGACGTGGCACTGATTTTAATGTGTCGACTGTCATCGTCGTAACTGTCGGTAAAATCATGACAAATAATACAAATGTTCCGGATAAAATCCCAAAACCAGTTCCGCCAAAAATGGATCGAATAAACGGAACAATCACAGATAATCCAATAAATCCATACACAACTGAAGGAATTCCTACCAGTAATTCAATGACTGGCTGTAAAAACTTTTGACCTTTCGTTGGAGAAATTTCTGTCATAAAAACTGCCGCACCAATCGCAAAAGGCGTTGCTACGATAGCTGATAAAAAAGTCACCATAAATGAACCTAAGATCATTGGCAATGCGCCGACTAGCGGCTTGCCATCTGGTCCAGTCGCGCTAGGATTCCACACTGTCCCAAATAAAAAATCAAATACATTGATCCTATCTACAAAAAAGGTTGATAATCCTTTACTTGCTACAAAGTAGAAAATCGCTCCTACGACGAATACAATCAACGCAATACAAATGAAACTGACAAAACGTCCTCGCTGTTCGATCCGTGCACGTTTTGATTTCGTTGTAAGTGCTCTTTTTACATCTTCATTATCCAAGGCCTACTCCTCCTGATTCCTTCTAACTAAATCCATTCGGTTTTAATAACCAACAAACTTATTTTACTTGTTTAAAATCAATTTCCTTTTAACCTCGTGTAACGCTTCCATGACAATTGTAAAGAACGTGTAAATCAGAGAACTATTACTCACTCTGTTTGATTCTTATTTTTTTACAAATAAATTGACCAATGCAACCACTATGCCATAAAAGACTCCGCCGATTGGCCAAACAATCCAACTGATTTGCCAGTTTCCTGTTAAAAAGCTATATGTTAAATAAAGACCAGTCAAAAGTAGCCAATAAACCGTCGCGACTTCTTCTAAAACAGAGGAACGTTTTTTCGCTTTTTGACTGTATTCGCCTTCTTGTAGTAATTTCAATAAACTTTCCCAACGAATTCCATTGATGATAAAGATCACCACAGAAAAAGTCACCATTACCAACAACAGACAGACTGCTGCAACTTTGTAAAAATCATTTTCAGAAAAAAAACTAAGAAATAGAGGAATCGTACTTAAAAGACATAAACAAGTTGAAAGAATGTTGTTACGCGTGTAGCGGCTAGAGTAATTCTTTTTTTGTTCATCTGCCATCTTTGTCACACGCTGTTCCGCCTCAAAAAATTCATCATTTAAATAAGCAAAGGGCGCCGTTTTTGAACCGCTATAAATAAATAATGCCACCGCTGGTGTAACCAAGCCGACCAATAGTAATAAGCCTAGTCCAACTGCCTGATTTTCTGATAGGATTGTATCACCTGCACTTAAAAGCATCAACCCAATCGGAGACAATATACAAAATGCTACGCCTAAAGCGATCCATCTAGCCGTTTTTTCTTTGATAGTCAAAAATGCTTGTGCTTCTTCCAAAGTGACTTTTCGAATAGAATCTATTTTATTTTCTGGACGCTCCCCTGACTCGTTCCAATCATCTTTAAGAAGATAATCGGTACTGACCCCAAATAGTTCGGATAATCGTATGATTTTCTTAATATCTGGAATTACTTGGGCGTTCTCCCATTCTAAAATAGATTGAAGTGGGACATTCACTAACTCCGCCAATTCTGCTTGTGTCCAACCCTTTTTCTTTCGTTCTTGTATGATTTTATCTGCTAGTTTCATATTTCTCACCTCTCGTTTTGATTGTTCTTTCTATCATTGAACTTTGGGAAAAATAAGTAACTTCTTTCAAAAAAGTATTTTTTTATCACCCGGTCATCGCAACACCTTTTGACAATTTTTATGACCATGCATTTGATTTATTTATGTCTAGTAAATGCTAAAATAGGGACAAACTATAGCGGATTGCTCAATCATCAATCAAAACTATCTTATCCTAAAAGTATAACTAGCTTTGATCCAAAAAGCTGTTATTCTGCTCATTTGCTAAACTGCTGATTATAAAAAAAGGTTATGACCTTTAAGGTCATAACCTTTTTACTATTGATCCAATAGTTATTTAATTTGATTTCCTTGCCAATCCCGTTCTACTTTCATATCTGAGATCGGAATATAGCCAAGTTGGGGAACAACTTTTCCTTGAACGTCTTCTGATAACATGTAGTCAAGAAAATCTTTGACTAATTCAGTTGGTTGTCCTTTCGTGTACATATGCTCATATGCCCAGATTTTCCACTGATTAGTCGTCACATTTTCGTCAGTTGGTTCGACATTATCGACATTCAATGTTTGAACATCTTTGGTCACATAAGAAAATGCGGTATAACTGATTGCACCTGGCGTATCGGAAACGATTTGGCGAACCATGCCGCTTGAATCTTGTTCTTGGGCTCGAATCGCTGTTTTTCCATCTAAGACCCACTGTTCAAAAGTTGAACGCGTCCCGCTACCGGTCGCACGATTTAAAATCACAATCGCCTGGTCTTTTCCGCCAACTTCTTTCCAGTTCTTGATTTCACCTAAAAAGATTTTACGCAAATTCTCTAATGAAATATTCGTCACACCAACACTCTTATTAACGATTGGCGTAATACCGACAACTGCAACTTTGTGATCGACCAATTTATTTGCATCAATCCCATTTTTTTCTTCAGCAAATAAATCTGAGTTACCAATCTCAACTGCACCTGATTGGACTTGACTTAATCCAGTACCACTGCCGCCACCTTGTACATTGATAAATCTGCCGGGGTTTTTACTTTGATATTCTTCAGCTACAGTCTCAACTAATGGCTGCAATGCAGAGGAACCGACAGCTGTGATCGATTCACCACGATCAATCCATTTTGAACAGCCTGACAATAATAAAAGCGTTCCTAATAGGGGAATTAACCATTTTTTCATGAAAAATCTCCTTAATCATTTCATTCAACAAGCTAGTTCATTTTATACTATCAAACCATGAAAGCGCAAATGATTTTTATAAGAGCGGGGAAATTAACCGAGCGATTCCTTCTTTAAATTTAATGACCGTCCCACGTTGATCATATTTTTCTTGGGACAAAAGATCTGATTTATTCGAATCTTTATGAAATTCCGCCCGCAGTTTTTCTGCAAACTTCGCATCATAAATAATCGTATTTACTTCAAAATCAAGTTTGAATGAACGAACATCGATATTAGCAGAACCTACCGAAGCGATTCCTGCATCAATCACCATCGTTTTTGCATGGATAAATCCATTTTCATACGTTTCGATAATTGCACCATATTCCAATAATTCCGCAGCAAATGAATATGTTGCCCAATAAACTAAGAGGTGATCTGGTTTGTTCGGTATCTGCATTCGAACCTTTACTCCCGAAAGCAGCGCCAACTTCAACGCTTCATGAATCGATGCATCTGGAATATAATACGGCGTCTGGATCAAAATCTCTTTCTTGGCTAAATTAATCATTTTTAAGTAGGTTAATTTGATTTGCTCGTGTTCATTATCAGGACCGCTGCTGACAATCTGTAACGCTAGATTTCCTTCCGAAGAAATCTCAGGAAAATAATCTGGCTGATAAACCAATTCATATTTTTGCTGTGAATTCCAATCCATCAAGAAACGATTCTGTAACGTATAAACTGCTTGTCCACGGATTCGCAGATGATTGTCTCGCCAATAGCCGAATTTTTTGACTAGACCAAGATATTCATCTCCCACATTGAACCCGCCAGTATAACCAATCTCACCATCTATCACAACGATTTTTCGATGATTGCGATAATTCATTCGTGGATTCAAGTAAGGTAAAAATAATGGGAAGAAAAATACGACTTCGCCGCCTGCTTCGATTAAAGGCGCTAAAAATCGACGATTGACTTGTGTAGATCCCCACGCATCCAACAATAGTCTGACTTTGACACCTCTAGCAGCAGCAGCTACTAGTGCTTCTCTCATTTCAAGGCCCAACGCATCTGCACGATAAATATAATATTCCATATGAATGTGGTATTTAGCCTGCCGAATGTCTTCAATCAATGCATCAAATTTCTCGCGTCCATCAGTATAAAGAATCACTTCGTTATCTGTCGTATACAGCGAACTTTCAAACATCGTCAACATGTAGATCAATTGTCTAGGATCGACTTGGTTGGTCGTCGGTTTAGGAAACAGACCTCGCGCCAACGCTCGCTGCTGTTGCTGGACTTCGACATTCATTCCAATCTTCGTCTGCATTTTCAAATCAAAAATGCGTTCCTTAGAAATCCCCTTACCAAAAAAAATATACAAAATAAAGCCGAGAACCGGGATGAACGTCAATACTAGCAACCAGGCCCACGTATTGACTGTATCCTTTCGCTCTCGAAAAACAATAATAAATGATAAAATTGTGTTGATACTTAAAAAAAACAACCCTAAGTGCTCTGTCACAAAAGACATGCTTCTACACCCCTTCTACTAAAGGATAGCTGAGACGGAGCCGAATGTAAACTAGCTATCTGACTGATTGACAGCTTTTGGTAAGCACATCTCAATATGAGGGATTCCATCTTCTAAATATACTTCAGAGTTTGATTTAAAACCAAACGAACGGTAAAAATCAACTAAATAGGCTTGCGCCGAAATTTTAATCGGATAGTTTGGATAACGTCTTTCGATTTCTTTTAAGGTTTTTGCCACAATTTTTCGTCCTAATTGATGCCCGCGAAACTTCTTTACAACTAGAACTCTTCCAAAATGAATCTCATCATCTGTTGCTAAGATACGGGTATAGGCTTGTAATTCTCCCTTTTCTTCTAACCATACATGTACTGCCTGGCGATCTGCTTCATCAACTTCTTGATACGGACAATGTTGTTCTACTACAAAAACTTCCGTACGTGCCTGAAAAATTGTTATTAATTCCTGTGTGGTCAATTCATCGGTTGATTTGATCATACGATCCTCCTAAATTTTTACTATTAATTATTTTTTAATGTCCACTCGTAACTTTGATCCCAATGATCCCTACAATCAAAAGGGCAACAAAAAAACTAGTCAGAAGTGACAGGTGGTCTTTAAAAAAGAAGACACCAATCAAAATAGAGCCGACTGCACCAATCCCTGTCCAAATCGGATACGCCAGACTCATCGGCAATGAATGCAACGATTTTGCTAAAAAATAAAAACTCGCAATCATTCCGATTACCGTTAAAAGAGAATAGTTCCATTTACTGAACCCCTCACTTAACTTCATCATCGTTGCCCAAAACATTTCAAATATACCTGCGACAACTAAAAATATCCATGCTATCATCTTTATACTCCTCCTTGATTTTTTCATCAACTACAGACACCTCCGCCATCTTTAAAACAACGGAGTCTTTTATCAATAAAACGTAGAACAACAAAAAAAGGGCGTCCAATTTCTTCAAAGACCTAACGAAATTGGCTCCCTTGCTCGGCAGCAGATGATTCAATTACTTGCTATTCTAGAACTTTTTTTCAAAAAGGGCAAGTCGATTTCATGAATTATGAGCACTGTTTAAAGTAACTAGCAAAATAAAAATCATTACTTTTAACAACTATGTAAGAACAGATGTTATTTTTAAAAACTTTTCTTTAATAAAAAAAATCTCCGAAAAATTTCGGAGAAGTTTTTTAAATCTTTAGGAAACGACGCATAGAAATAACTGAACCGATAGATCCAATCAGATAGCCGCCAACTGCCATGATAATATCTAGAATCCATACGATTTGGCTTGGACGTAATAAAGCTAGATTTGATTGCAACAAATACGGTGCCGCTAACCCATAAACTTGTGAGTACCCATAAGTTAGAATCAAAATCGGTACAATCGATCCAATCAAACCAATCCACCCGCCTTCAAGGAAGAACGGCCAACGAATATAGCCATTTTTCGCACCAACAAGACGCATAATCTGAATCTCGGTTTTGCGTGAAATGATTGTGATCCGAATAGTGTTTGAAATCAAGAAAATCGCTACAAAAACTAATAACGCTGCCGCTGCTAAGCCCCAAGTTCGAACAACTTTCGACATTTGGATGATTCGGTCGGCAGAATTTCCACCGTAATTTGCTCGGAAGACGTTTGTCAGTTGACTAGCTTCTCGTGTTACCGGACGAATATATTCCGCATCTGTTGCTTTTACGACATAGACATCGTAAAGCGGGTTACTGTCCCCTTCAAATAAATCCCAAGCCTCGCCCATTTGTTTTTGTAATTTCTTCAATTGTTCTTGTTTGCTTGAGAAAGTCACTTCATCTACATGATTAATTTCTTGTAATTCAGATTTCAATTTCTTTAATTCTTTGTTTTTGGTGCCGATGTCGACAAAAACCGTCACCTCGACATTTCCTTCAACATCTTGAGCTAGTTTTGTTGCATTCATGATTACAGCTAAGAAAATCCCTGCCATCGTCAATGTGATTGTCACCGCACTAACAGATGCTAAAGTCATCCAGCCATTACGTTTGACACTTTTGACACTCTCTAATAAGTGCCGGAAGAAATTTCTAATCATCAAACTCATATTCTCCTTCCGCTTCATCCCGAACGATCAGCCCATTTTCAATCGCGATCAAGCGATGGCGCATGGTATCTACGATCGTTTTATTATGTGTGGCCATTACGATCGTGGTTCCTTGATTATTAATTCGTTCTAATAACTTCATGATTTCCCATGAAGTATCTGGGTCTAGATTTCCCGTTGGTTCATCAGCAATCAATACTTTGGGTGTATTGACAATTGCACGTGCAATCGATACTCGCTGTTGTTCTCCGCCAGATAATTCACTCGGAAAAACACGGACCTTGTGTTTCAATCCTACTAAATCTAATACTTCCATAACTCGTTTTTTGATTTCTCGTGGTTTACGGCCAATTACTTGCATCGCATAGGCGACATTTTCATAAACAGTCTTGCGAGGCAATAATTTGAAATCTTGGAAAACAACACCAATATCACGGCGCAAATAAGGAACTTCCTTATTTTTTATTTTCAATAGATCATGGTTTACAACTTCTAATTTTTTCCCAGAAGTTGCTTTTTCTTCGCGATACATCAATTTGATAAAAGTAGATTTTCCGCTACCTGAAGGACCAACGACATAGACGAACTCGCCTTGTTTGATGTGGACGGAAATTCCACGTACAGCAGTTGTCTTATTAGGATATTTTTTTGTTACATCCTGCATTTCAATCATGCTTATCTCTCCAAATCCTCTTAAATTCTTTGTTATTATAGCATGCCAACATTGCAACTGGCTTTCATTACTTTACAATTTGATTTCATTTTAACACTTAGGCATCTTGTGCCAAGCGCCATTTCAAATAAGCATCAATAAAAGGATCTAATTCACCATCCATTACGGCTTGGACATTTCCCGTTTCATAATCGGTACGATGATCTTTCACCATCGTGTATGGATGAAAAACATAGGAGCGAATTTGTGAACCCCATCCGATTTCTTTTTGTTCGCCTCGTAAAGCCGCCGCTTCACGTTCTTTTTTCTCAATCTCTAGTTGATACAACTTGGCCTTCAACGTTTGCATCGCAGTCTCACGATTATGAAATTGCGAACGTTGTGCTTGGCTGGCAACAACTGTCCCAGTAGGCAAATGCGTGATACGCACCGCTGAAGAAGTTTTATTGATGTGTTGGCCGCCAGCTCCACTGGCACGATAAACATCTACCTTTAGATCATCTGGATTGATCTCGACTTCAATATTTTCATCAAGTTCAGGCATAACTTCCACGGAACAAAATGAAGTATGGCGTCGATTTGCTGAATCAAAAGGAGAAATGCGTACCAAACGATGCACGCCTTTTTCTGATTTCAAGTACCCATATGCATTAATTCCTTTGATCATAAGTGTCACACTTTTGATCCCCGCCTCGTCACCTGATTGATAATCAATCGTCTCGACAGAAAAACCATGCTGCTCCGCCCAACGTGTATACATCCTTAACAACAGCGAACCCCAATCTTGTGATTCAGTCCCGCCAGCTCCCGGATGCAATTCCACGATGGCATTATTTTTATCATAAGGATCGTCTAACAACAAGGACAATTCAAAACTAGCCACTTTTTCTTGCAAGTGTCTTAAACGTTCTTCCAACTCCGTTTGCAATTCAGCATCAAATTCTTCTTGCTGCATTTCCCACATAACCGTTAATTCCTCGGTCTCATTAGCAATCTCTTGAAATTGATCATAAGTTTCTTTTATCGCATTGTTCCGATTAATCAAATTCTGGGCTTTTTCTGAATCATCCCAAAAATCAGGTGCAGTCATTTGATTCTCTGCTTCGGCGATGTCTTCTTCTAATTGCTCTAGGTCAAAGAGACCCCCTGAAGCTTACGACTTGTTCTTCCATCGTATTTAGTAAATTTTGTATTTCCGCGTTTTCCAAATCTTTTCCTTCTTTCTGATCGACAACTCTTTCTACTACTCTATCAACGAATCATTTCAAAATTCATGATAACTCATAAACTGTAAAAGACTGGCAAAAGACGAGACATAATAACTATGCCCCGTCCGTTCATTTTTTCTCACAAAAAAATTATTGTTCCTTACCATGACAGTTTTTATATTTTTTCCCACTGCCGCATGGGCATGGATCATTGCGTCCGACTTTTTCAACATGGACTGGTTTTTGTTTCGTGTGGGTCAAATTCTTCGGATCACCATCTGCTTCGACCGGATGTTCTTGTTGATTTTGTGCAACTTGTTCCCGCTGAACATTTTGACGAATCTCTGCTTTCATGAAGAGACGTGTCACTTCAAATTCAATCGCACCGACCATGTCCTCAAACATCTTATAACCTTCTGTTTGATATTCAACAAGTGGATTGTTTTGTCCATATGCCCGCAAGCCGACTGATTGACGTAATTGATCCATCGCATCGATATGATCAGTCCATTTTGTGTCAACGACCCGCAAAATCACAACTTTTTCAAATTCCAATAATTGTTCTGGACTTTGTAATTGTGAGACTTTTGTATCAAACACTTCTTTGGCGCGATCATACAAATAGTCTTTGATTTCTTGGGCTGTCTTGCCTTCAAAATCAGTTTTTGAAATAGATTCTTCATGCACCAAAGTTGAACCGGCAAAATCCGCCAACGCTTCAAGATTCCAATTTTCTTTTTCTAATTGAGTATGACTGTCAACAACACGTGAAATCGTCCGACGTACCATATTCAATAAATTCGGTGTCAAATCTTTTTCACCCATGATGACATCTTGCCGTTGTTTATAAATCACTTCTCGTTGTTCACGCATAACATCATCGTATTGCAAAACATTTTTACGTGTATCATAGTTGTTTCCTTCCACTCGTTTTTGAGCAGATTCTACTTGACGAGTCAGCATTTTACTTTGAATCACAGCATCTTCGTCTTCTACTTTCATACGATCCAAGAACGCTTTGATTCGTTCAGAACCAAATCGTTTCATTAAATCATCTTCAAGTGACAGATAAAATTGCGAAACACCAGGATCTCCTTGACGACCTGAACGACCGCGGAGCTGATTATCGATTCGACGTGATTCGTGACGTTCTGTACCGATGACAGCTAATCCGCCTAACTCAACAACTCCCAGACCCAACTTGATATCCGTTCCTCGACCAGCCATATTGGTGGCGATCGTAACTGAGCCTTTTTGCCCAGCATTCATGATAATCTCCGCTTCTTTAAAATGATTTTTCGCATTTAAGATCTCATGAGGGACTTTTTCGTGATCCAATAAGTTTGAAAGCAACTCAGATGTTTCAACCGCTACTGTACCAACTAAAATTGGTTGTCCCTTACGATGGCGTTCTTTGATGTCTTGGACCACCGCGTGGAATTTACTTTCCAATGTTGGGTATAATAAATCTGAATGATCTTCTCGAATGACTGGACGATTTGTTGGGATTTGAATAACTTCGATATTGTAGATTTCACGAAATTCTTCTTCTTCTGTTTTTGCTGTACCAGTCATCCCAGCTAATTTTTTATACATCCGGAAATAGTTTTGGAAGGTAATAGTCGCCATCGTCTTGGTCTCATCTTCAATTTCTACGCCTTCTTTTGCTTCAATTGCTTGATGCAATCCATCAGAATAACGACGGCCATCCATAATCCGTCCAGTAAACTGGTCAACAATCAAAACTTTTCCTTCTTGAACTACGTAATCAATGTCGCGAATCATAATAAATGTTGCTCGCAAGGCTTGATCCAAGTGATGAGTTAATGCCGTATTATCTAAATCATATAGATTTTCTAAGCCGAAGTTCTCTTCGGCTTTTTCGATTCCTTGTTCCGTCAAACCAATTGTTTTTGATTGGATGTCGATTTTGAAATCTTCTTCTTCTTTCAGACGCTTCACAAAATTGTTCGTCCGCGTATACAATGCTGTAGACTTCTCTGCCGCACCAGAAATAATCAACGGTGTCCGAGCTTCATCGATCAAGATCGAATCGACTTCATCGACGATTGCGTAATTTAAAGGACGTTGGACCATTTGACTTTGGTAAACTACCATGTTGTCCCGTAAGTAATCAAAACCTAATTCATTATTTGTACTATAAGTGATGTCACAATTATAAGCTTCACGTTTTTCATCTGCTGTCTTTGAATTAATATTCAAGCCTACACTTAATCCTAAAAAGTTATATAGATCGCCCATTTCATTTGAGTCACGCGTTGCCAAATATTCGTTGACTGTAACTACATGGACTCCTTCACCAGTTAAAGCATTCAGATAAACCGGCATCGTTGCCGTCAATGTTTTTCCTTCACCAGTTTTCATTTCTGGGATGTTGCCATCGTGTAAAACGATCCCCCCCATTAATTGAACGTGGTATGGATACAGTCCTAAGACTCTTTTTGCAGCTTCACGAACTACTGCAAATGCTTCTGGCAATAATTCATCTAGCGTTTCGCCGGCTTGATAGCGAGCTTTAAATTCATCGGTCTTGCCGCGCAATTGTTCATCTGACAATGCTTCCATGGCGCTAGCATATTCTTCAATTTTGTCAGCAATCCCGCTCAATCGTTTCAATTCTTTTTTATCGTTTTCAATCATTCGTCTCAGAAAGTTTGCCATTCGTTTATCTTACTCCTTTATTTCTTATCATTTTCTATTTTTTGATAGAAACCCGCTAGTATATTTTAGCATTAGTCGTTGAGAAAAGAAACTTCTCGTATCAAATAAAGGGCGACTTATACAATGATTAACCATTTTTAGACTTTTTTAACTGCTGAAAGTTCCAAAACACCAAATAAAAAACCTTCCAACAGTAGTTGGAAGGTTTTTGCTATCAATCAGTTTCAATTAACCCATATTTTCCGTCTTTACGGCGATAAACAATACTTGTGCCATTTGTTTCAGCATCTTCAAAGATGAAGAAATTATGTCCTAGCATGTTCATTTGTAAAACGGCTTCTTCGCTACCCATTGGTTTCAAGGATAAGCGTTTTGTACGAACGATTTCTAATTCAGATTCTTCTGAATCTTCCGCGTTCACTAGCACGTCTACTTCACGTTCAGGTACGCCAGTTTCACGAGCTTTACGATTAATTTTTGTTTTAAATTTGCGGATTTGACGTTCTAATTTATCCACAACCAAATCAATACTTGCATATAAATCTGGTGAAGTTTCTTCCGCCCGAAGAACCAAGTAAGGTAATGGAATCGTTACTTCAACTTTTGCCGTTTTTTCTGTATAAACTTTTAAATTGACATAAGCAGTTGCATCCGGAACATCAGTGAAGTAGCGTTCTAATTTGCCTACTTTCTTTTCAACGTAGCTGCGGATAGCTTCGGTAACTTCGATGTTTTCCCCACGAACATTATATTTGAACATACGTATTGCCCCTTTCGTCTTGCCAACTGAAGATAGGAGGAAGGACCACTCTTACCTCTTCTTCTTATCTCTATTATAGCGAAATCTCATTCTTTTGCAAAGTAAATCGCTATCAATTTTACAAGCAAAAACAAAGCATTTTACCGAGCAAAAGTCAAGCTTTTCACCGTTTCCGCTCCATTTTTATACAATAATTCTGCCCCATGAAACAAGGTTCTTCCCGTCGTGTACACGTCATCTACTAATAAAACTTTTTGATTTTTAATTTTTTCACTTGTCACAGCTAACAAGAAGGGCTGCTCCATCAACAAACGCTCAGTTCGCGTTTTTTCTGATTGCGGTGATAACTCTTTTCGTTTTAATAACGGGGCAAAAGAAACCTTCGTTAATTCTAAACAACCACTAACTTGATTAAACCCCCGCTGCTCAAATCGTTCTTTGGATAATGGCAACGGGCAGATCAGGTAGGTTCGATATATTTTTAGCAATTGTTCAAGTTCTGTCACAAACGCTCCTCGCAATCGATAATCGCCTGTAAACTTATATGCTTTGATCCACTGGCGAAAACCTTCATCATACTGATACAAACTTTTATTATTTAAAACAAAGCCTAATTTTTGCTGCCATATATGGCAATCTTGACACAATTTCGGTGTATTTCCACGCCCGCAACCAGGACAAGCTGTCTTTTGGTCGATTTTAGTAAATTGTTTCTCACAATGATAACACCTTAGAGATGTCGAAAAAAACAATTCACGTAAAGTCAAATTGCGGATCAATTCTTTTTGGCAACAACTACACTTCATCGATCAATCCCAAAGATAGTGCTTTTTGATTATTTTCTTTGATTTCATTGATTGCGGCTTTGATCGGAGCTGTCAGTTCACTTGTGATAAAAATGACTTCAGCGTTGGTGTACTTCCCTTTGCGATCAGCTCGCCTAGCCATTTGGACTAAAGCTGCTTTACTATAGATCTGATGTGATGCCTGTAATACGATAACGGATACCTTTTCAAAAGTAACTCCCCGCTCTAAAATCGTAGTAGTCAAAAGCAAATGATACTTCCCCGCCCGCATCTGTTCGACTTTGAGAAGGCGTTCTTGATCTTTTGAAAAAACAGTTGTTAATTTTACTTGCGGAAATGATTTTTGAATACTGTTTGCTATCATTTGCAGCAAGGAGACACTCGGACAAAAAAGTAATACATTATTTTTTTCCAACAACAATCTAAGGTGTGCTATGACTTTCCTCGGCAAACACCTTTTATGTAAATACTTTTCTAAATGCCAAGAAAATAATACTTTGGGGACAGGCAGACTGCGCCGATGATAGCGCGCTGGTAAATAATACAAACAATCGACCGTCTTTTTTAACTGTTCATCAGGTGTCGCGCTCAAATACACGCGCTTGCCGGTTGTTTTTAGCGACCGAACTGCCGCGCGATGCAATAACGGATCTTTTGCATAAGGAAACGCGTCCACTTCATCAATAATCACTAAATCAAAATAGCTGTGATACCGTAAAAGTTGATGTACGGTACACACAACGAAAACATCTCCAGCATCTTGACGTTTTTGTCCATGATAGAGACTGATTTTTTCTTGCGGAAATGCTTGGTAAAAACGAAGAAAAACTTCGTTACAAACATCTATTCGAGGAGAAGTAAGAGCGATTTTCCTCCCTCGTTCCAGGGAATTTTTTAATAATGGAAATAAGATTTCTGTTTTTCCTGCTCCGGTTACAGCCCAAAGCAAAAATGTCTGAGCTTTTAGTTGATCTTGGAGCAGGCACTCAGCGATTTTCCCTTGTGCAGCAGATAATTCGCCTTTCCAAATGAGTGTTACTTTTCTAGTAGACAGCTTTCTTACTGGAAAATAGTAGAGAAATGAACGACTGTCTATTCGGCCTAATGCTAAACAAGCCGGACAGTAGAAAAAGCCAGCTGGCACTTTTTCAGCAGATAGCTCCCCGCAACGCTGACATAACCAGCTATTTCCTGATTTCACCATTGCTGGTATCTTTTTAGCCTGACCTAGATCCATCTGGGGATAAAAAACTTCCCACTCTTTTTTTAATAATCGCTGACCAATAATTTCCATACACCTGCCTCCTTTAAAAAAAAATACGCAATACACAAAAAAAAGCACCGCTAATAAGCCGTACTTTTTCATCTTTAGTTATCTAAATAATTTTGGTCTTACTAAATCAACCAACTTGATTTCACTAATTTGTTGAAGACCACATATTCTTTTTCAAGGTTGACCTGAACGACCTCATAATTTGCATTCAACCAACCGTAAGCACCTTTTTCTGGATGACGATAATCATTTGCCCACCAGTCTAGATCCTGACGAGCAGTCTGCGGCAGGCCGCTGCGGGGAAACAATAACTCGTCAAATTGTGTAAAAGTCAGTGTCACTTGTGAGCCATTATTACTTTTTAAATAATGTGTAATCCCATCATATTTTTTGTCCGCGTCACGCTTCTCCCTCACCTTCAAGCAAATTCCTATAAAGAAACATTTAGTTGAAACTCGCCCCACTTTTCTCCTATACTAACAAAGAAGAGAAAATAAAGTGAGGCAAAATCATGCTGCAAAATTATCGTACTATAAAAAAAGATCACCAACATGAAATCGAAATCAAAAAATCCCGTTTCATTTGTTTTTTAAAACGAATCACGTCTGAAGAAGAAGCCAAAGCCTTCATTCAACAAATCAAAAAGGATCATTGGAAAGCCAATCATAATTGCAGTGCCTTTGTCTTAGGGGATCGCAACGAAATCCAACGCTCATCAGATGATGGCGAACCTAGCGGAACTGCCGGTGTTCCTATGCTGGAAGTATTGAAAAAAAATGACTTAATCAATGTTTGTGCTGTTGTTACTCGTTACTTCGGCGGAACCAAACTCGGGGCCGGCGGATTGATTCGTGCTTACTCCGGAGCAGTTTCCCAAGCAATCGCTGAGATCGGTATTGTTGAAGGTCGGCTGCAACAAGAAATTTTTGTCCAATTAGATTATCCGAATTGGGGCAAAATGGAAAATTTCCTCACAAATGCACAAATAGCTGTCAAAGATACTCAATTTACCGATCAGGTCATCGTGACTTGTTTGGTTGATGAAAACCAACGAATTTCTTTTGAAACACAAGTCACTGATTTATTAAATGGCCAAGTTCATTTTGAAACGGGCGAAATGATGTATCATGAACAGATCCAAGAAGCCTAGCCGCTTGGATTATTTTTCTAAGTAAAATTCAAAGCGGCTACCCACGTATTGCGTACGCACATATTCAAATGGACGTCCATCAGCTAGATACGAGATTTGACGCAATCGTAAGATCGCATCACCACGTTTTATTACTAAATATTCAGCAATTTGTTCTGTTGCTAAAATTGCTGAGACAGTTTGATTGGCCGGTCCAATCTCAAAGCCTTTTTCTTGTAAACTATGATAAAAAGATTCTGTGATCTCTTCTTTACTGAATCCTTCAATCAATTTTGCGGGGATACTTGCGACTTCAAAGCAGATCGGCACATCATCTGCATAACGGATACGTTCCATTCGCAGAACTTGTTCCCCTTTTTCTAAACCTAATTTTTCAGCTTCACTTGAGCTAGCCCGTGAATGGAAAAATGAGATCGTTTTACTGGAAGGAACTTTCCCAAGGGATTCCATAATGTCAGTGAAACTTGTCGTGCCACTCATTTTTTCTTGAACTTTTTTACTTGCTACATAAGTACCTGAACCGATTTTACGTTCTAATATTCCTTCGTCAGATAATGTTTGGATTGCTTGACGAAGCGTCATCCGACTGACACCAAAACGTAAGGATAATTCTCGTTCAGAAGGCAGGCGAGCGCCGATCTTCCATACGCCGTTTTCAATTTCATTTTTTAATTGATCATGTATTTGAATATAAACTGGCACTTGATTCGCCACGTTTTTTCACCTCGTTTAATTTTCTTCTATTATAACTGGTATATACCTAATGTACAACAATAACTCTTCTATTATTTTCTACTTTGTTTTTTATTTTCCTTGATAGACCATCTATTGCAAATCAATCAGTTATTCTCATAATGGTTGTCTTTCAAAAATTACTAGAAAAAAAGAGTAGACCATTCTAATTGGTCTACTCTTTCAATTAACTTTTGATTTCTTCTTTTAACTGTTTATTGGCAGTAGCCATCATTAAACGAATCCGATTCAATTGGTTGACGATTGAAACTCCTGGATCATAATCAATTGCAGCAATATTTGATTTTGGATATTGGTGACGTAATTCCTTGATTACACCTTTACCTACTACATGATTTGGCAAACATCCAAATGGTTGCATGCAGACGATGTTGTTAACACCTGTCTTCAATAGATCGATCATTTCGCCTGTCAAGAACCACCCTTCGCCTGTATGGTTCCCAATTGAAAGAATCTTGCTGGCATCTTCCGCCAATTGATAGATTGAGTGAATCCCTGTAAAGCGTTTAGAAGCACGCAAAGCTTTATCCATTGGTTTTTCTACTACTTCAATCAATTTGATGGCCCATTCAGCGATTGTTTTATTTTTCTTCGGCATGCCCATGTTGTCATATTTCCAAATTTGATTATACAACGAATAGTTCATAAATCCGATCAAATCTGGAACGACAGCTTCGGCACCTTCTGCTTCCAATAAACGAACAATATCATTATTGGCAGTTGGCGAGTATTTGACTAAAATCTCACCCACGACGCCAACTTTTGGTTTGATTTCATTTGAGATCGGAATCGTATCAAAATCTTTGATGATTTTTTTCATGTTACGATTAAAGACTGTCAATGATCCGCTTCGTACATTGCTTTCCACTTTTTTCAACCATTCTTCATGCAAGCCATCAATTTGACCTTTTTCTAATTCATAAGGTCGTGTCCGATAAACCATCCGCTCAAATAAATCTCCATAAAGTATGGCAACGACGATACGTTTTAGCATTGGCAATGTGAATTTAAATCCAGGATTGCTCTCAACACCTTTATTTCCTAGTGAAACAGAAACAACTGGAACTTGCGGGAAGCCAGCATCATTCAATGCTTTTCGCAACAACGGAATATAATTGGTTGCACGACAACCGCCGCCTGTTTGACTCATCATCACACTAGTATTGTTCAAATCATATTTTCCGCTTTGCAACGCTTCAACTAATTGCCCAATAGAGATGATTGCTGGATAACACGAATCATTGTTGACAAATTTTAATCCAACATTGATGGCTTCACGATCCATCGCTGGCAAACAAACGACATTGTATCCGGAAGCTTCTAGCGCAACATCAAACAAACCTGATTGATGGATTGGACTAAGCATTGGTAAGAGCAATGTGTGTTTCTTCCGCATTTCTTTAGTAAAGACAATTTTTTCTGGTTCTTCAAACCGCTTGACTGGTTCAAAATTCGATTTTTCCCGCTCATTGACTGCCGCTTTTAATGAACGCAAGCGAATTCTGATAGCGCCTAAGTTGGAGCCTTCATCGATTTTTAACACGGTGTAGATTTTTCCATACTGTTCCATGATTTCTTCTACTTGATCCGTCGTTACTGCATCTAGTCCACAGCCAAAGGAGTTCAATTGAACAAGTTCCAAATTTTTTGATTTGGCTACGACACGCGCAGCTGCATATAATCGAGAATGATAGACCCATTGGTTCACTACTCGAAGATTCCCGACATCGCTTAGATGCGATACGCTGTCTTCAGTTAATACGTGAAATCCTTCTTGCGTGATTACTTCAGCAATTCCATGATTGATCTCAGGATCTAAATGGTACGGACGCCCCGAAAGAACGACTCCGCGTTGCCCTTTTTGATTAAGCATCAACAAGGTTTCTTCACCTTTTTGACGAATATCTGCTTTAAATTTTTCTAATTCTTCATACGCATGGTGCAATGCTTGGTCAATCTCTGTTTGTGTAATTCCTAAATCTTGGAAACAACGACCCAAAACTTTCGCAACCGACGCTTCATTGGCCAAATTTAAATAAGGATTTCGATAATCTACTTTGCCGTCACGGATATCATCAACGTTATTGCGAATTACATCCGGATAACTTTGAACAATCGGACAGTTGAAATGATTATCTGCTTCTTTTGATTCTTCGCGTTCAAATACGACCCCAGGATAAAAGATTCGCGGAACACCGCTATCGATCAACGCTTGGATATGACCGTGAGTAATCTTTGCTGGATAACAAGCCGTATCACTTGGGATAGTCTCCATCCCTTGTTCGTATAATGCTTTATTCGAACGTGGTGACAATTTTACCCGAAAACCTAAATCACTGAAAAATGTATGCCACAGCGGATAATTTTCATACATATTCAAGACACGAGGAATACCGATTTCACCTCGAACAGCTTCTTTTTTACGTAATGGCCGATACTTGAATAGACGACGATATTTATAATCCACTAAATTAACTTTTTTATCTTCCCGTTTCACCTTGATTTGTGCACCACGTTCGCAACGATTTCCCGTAATGAATTGACGCCCATCAGAGAACATAGTCACTGTCAACATACAATTGTTTTCACACAAACCACAATGAGTAAATTCTTTTTCTGCCGTAAAAGTATCGATTTCTGCTAAAGAAAGAGTCGCAGTTTTTTCACCCACTTCATAATTTTCCAAAGCAATCAATGCTGCACCAAAAGCACCCATTAAACCAGCAATCGATGGTCGAACGACTTGACGACCTGAAACGACTTCAAAGGCTCGCAAGACTGCTTCATTATAAAAAGTTCCGCCTTGACAGACAACCTTTTCACCTAGTTCTTCAGGACGACGAACTTTGATTACTTTATAGATCGCATTTTTGATGACTGAATAAGACAAGCCTGCGGAGATATCACCCACTGAAGCTCCTTCTTTTTGAACTTGTTTTACTTTAGAATTCATAAAGACCGTACAACGTGAACCCAAATCAACCGGTGCTTTTGATTTTAACGCTGCTTGAGCAAAATCTTCTACATTATAATTCAACGATTTTGCGAATGTTTCAATAAATGATCCACAACCTGAAGAACAGGCTTCATTCAATTGGATTGAAGACAAGGCGCCATCTTTGATTGTCATAGCTTTCATGTCTTGTCCGCCAATATCTAAAATAAAGTCAACACCTGGTTGGAAATAATTTGCTGCTTTATAGTGGGCCATCGTTTCCACTTCGCCAATGTCAACTTTCAAAGCATTTTTAATCAACTGTTCACCATAGCCTGTTACAGCCGCTTTACCGATGAAGACATTCTCAGGTAATTTTGTGTATAAATCTTTTAATACTTTCATGGTCGTTTCCAGTGGTTGCCCTTGGTTGTTGCCATAAAATGAATACATCAAATTCCCGCTGTCATCAATCAGCGTCACTTTCGTAGTGGTCGAACCAGCATCAATTCCTAAAAATGCCACGCCTTCATGTTGAGCTAAATCTTTTTCTTTTACTTGTGCCTGACCATGACGCATCCGAAATTCCGCCAAATCAGCTTCATCTTCAAATAATGGATCCAATGTATCTGAAGGCGATAAGTGTCCTTCATCTGCTGTCAATAATCGTTGCAATAATTCTTCTAGCGAGGTGCTCTTTGCTTCTTCAGAATAAAAAGCCGCCCCCATCGCCACAAAAAGTTGAGGATTCTCTGGGAAAATCACATTTTCTGGTGTAATATTCAACGTCTCAATAAAACGTTGCCGTAATTCAGACATGAAAAATAGCGGACCGCCGAGAAACGCGATCTTTCCTTTGATTTTCCGACCAGAAGCTAAGCCTGCGATTGTTTGATTAACAACTGCTTGGAAAATACTCGCTGCAATGTCTTCTTTAGCTGCTCCTTCATTGATCAGCGGTTGTACGTCAGTTTTTGCAAACACACCGCAACGTGAAGCAATCGGATAAATCGTTTTATATTCTTTTGCTAATTCATTGACGCCGTTAGCATCCGTTTTCAATAAAACAGCCATCTGGTCAATAAACGCACCTGTGCCGCCAGCACAGCTTCCATTCATCCGCTGTTCTAGCGATCCTTCAAAGAAGGTGATTTTCGCATCTTCTCCGCCTAGTTCGATAGCTACATCTGTCTCAGGAATAATTTCTTCAACTGTACGTGTACACGCAATTACTTCTTGAACGAAAGGAATTTCCAAAACATCTGCCAGACCCATACCACCAGAGCCTGTGATACTCATTGTCATTTCTTGGTTCCCGATTATTGTCTTGGCTTCCCGTAATATACGTTCTGTGGCATTTTTCACATCTGAAAAGTGACGTTCATACTTCGCAAAAAGACTTTCGTTTTGTTCATTCAAAATGACCAACTTGACGGTTGTAGAGCCAACATCAATCCCTGCTCGTAATGCCATAATCATTCCTACCTTCCCTTTTTAACAACACTTGTTGATTAACTTACAAAGTGTTTGTTATACTACTCACGTATATTCTAAAAACATTTCGAACGTTATGCAATACTCAAAACTATTTCATTCGTGTGATAAGCAACAATCTCACAAAGTTTGTTGTAAAAATGAAAGGATTTTATTATGCCTAAAAAAATTGACCTGCGAGTTAAACGAACCAACAAAATGATTATGGAAGCTTTCATTCATCTAGTGGAAGCAAAAGGGTTCGATAATATCACCGTACAAGAAATCGCTGATGAAGCAATGATCAATCGCGCAACGTTTTATGCTCATTACAAAGACAAACAAGATCTCTATGATTTTATTTTCAAACAAGCCATCGATGCGTTTGCTTCAGTTCTTGATCCTGATCAGATTGTTCAAGGCAATCGTTTGAAGGTCCGCAAAATTGAAATGGTTTTAAAAAATATCTACGAACAAATCCAAGACAATCGAAAATTCTTTTTGACGATTATGGATGCTTCAGGCAATGAAATCCTCCGCAAAAAAATCGCAGAGATTTTAGACGAGAAATATTCTCATATCTTCAATCGTTTAAAGATTACGGAAAATGACATCGAAGTACCTTTAGACTTTATCATCGAATATATGACCTCGATCTTTGTCGGCACCTTGCATTGGTGGATTACTAGTGACACCACCATGGACGCTGACAGTCTTGCTAAATTAGTGATCAAATTAGTAGGAAATGGTCATTTGACTATTTTAGGTATTGAGATTGATCATTAACCATCACGATATTCCCCGCTGATAAAAAAACTACCCGAACTATGGTGCATAGTTCGGACAGTTTTTTTAGTTATCCAATTCTTTTAATGATTTTTAGCTTTCCATTTGATTGTATGACGAGTTGGACGAATTGTACGCACACGAGGTGCTTGTCCTTTTTCTTTTGTCACTTCTAACGAATTGTCTTTAATCGTAGTGTAGATTTTTGCGACTGTATCGGTCAATAATTCTTTGACTTCATCAATTTTATTCATTTCCACAAGCTCCTTTCTCCAATTATCAATGACTTCTTCTTAAATGTAGCGTAAATTTTAAAAGGCTTCAAGTAAGAGGCTTTTACGATTAAAATAGGCGGAGCATTGCGAAGTCAAAAATAGATTTTATTTGAATCACTCCGCGTTTATTTTGAAAAAAAAGCAGCTTTTCCATCCTGATTTTTTCTAAATAGTTGTTATCTAAAAGCACAAAAAAAGTGAGTTACTAAAGCAACTCACTAAGCGACTGGGGTAGCTGGATTCGAACCAACGCATGAGGGAGTCAAAGTCCCTTGCCTTACCGCTTGGCTATACCCCAATGGTGGAGGAGAGTGGATTCGAACCACTGAACCCTAAGGAACGGATTTACAGTCCGTCGCGTTTAGCCACTTCGCTACTCCTCCAGCTAGGTTTTTTTATTACTTAAAAACCTGACTTAGTTATAATACCTAATCTCAAAAAAAAATGCAAGTACTTTTCTAAAAATTATTTGTGCAAATTCCAGTTGCGAATCAGTGCTTCGATTCCGTCATCTAACGACTTGAAATTTCCAAGTAAGTGCCCGTCATTATACGCTTGAAAATTCTTATTATCCGGTAAAATTTCACCAATAATTTTTTTACCAATTACTAATTGAGTGACTGTTTGTTTATTGCCGTTAATCACTCGTTCTTCTTCCTTGATCTGAACTTGAATATCTTTATTTTTTTTAGTCATATAATTCCCTCCGTCTTGAATAGTTTAGCATAGAACAAAAGAAAAGAACAACCGATCACTCAGTTGTCCTTTATCATCAAAACGATGGTTGTGTAGATGCTGCACGTAAAACTTCATAACCATTATCAGTCAGAAGTTGTTTGATTTTTTCTGTCTCTTTGCTAGCCAATTGGATTTCTAAAATCGTGGCGTTTGCTTGATGATCCACGATTACCGTCAAAATACTAAAATCATGATCTGCTAAAACTTTGGCTACTCTAGCAAGCACACCTTTTTTGTCTTCTAAGATCTTTAGTTGAATCCGTGTCCCGCCTTCGTAATACCCAGTCAATTTTAAGAAAGCATCAAAAATATCATTATTAGTAATAATCCCTACTAATTTATCTCCTGCTAAAACAGGCAATACATTGATTTTGTTTTGCCGCATTAAATAGATACCATCTTCTAGTTCTGCATCGGGAGCAACTGTTTTGACCTCTTTGATCATCACATCAGCTACGACTGTCTTATTCAACAAATAATTGACTTCATAAACACTTAGGCTCGTCGCTTTTGAAGGAAGAGCTTCCTGAATCGTTCCTTCGGTGATCAGACCTACCAATTGATCATTAGCAACAACTGGCAAGCGGTGAATGTCATATTTTTTCATTAAATCAACCGCATCAAATATTTTGGTCTCAGGTGTGACCGTCACTAAGTTTTCTGTCATAAAATCTTTTACACTCATTTTTTACCCTCCTAGATAAGCTTTCTTCACTTCTTCACTTTCTAGTAATTCTTGACCCGTTCCTGACAAGACTACTTTGCCTGTCTCTAATACATACCCTCGATCAGCAATTGACAAGGCCATCTTGGCATTTTGTTCAATCAATAGTACGGTTGTTCCTTGTTTTTGAATCTCTTGGATGATATTAAAAATCTCTTGGATAAAAATCGGAGCTAATCCCATCGATGGTTCATCTAGCAATAACAAACGCGGCTTGGACATCAATGCCCGCCCCATAGCCAGCATCTGTTGTTCTCCGCCAGAGAGTGTCGAAGCATCTTGATTCAACCGTTCTTTTAAGATTGGAAATTTTTCATAAATATGTTCGTAATCTTTTTGCATCTCACTGTCTTTACGTAAATAAGCACCCATTTCCAAATTTTCTAAAACAGTCAATCCAGAAAAGACATGGCGGCCTTCTGGAACTTGTGAGATTCCTTGAGCAACGATTTTTCTTGGTGCCTTTTTTTGAATCTGAGCTCCTTCAAAAGTAATCGTACCTTTAGAAGGATGATTCAAGCCTGAAATCGTCCGCAAGATCGTTGTTTTTCCTGCACCATTTGCTCCAATCAAGGAGACAATCTCGCCTTCCTTCACTTCAAAGCTAACATCTTTCACTGCCTGGATCATACCGTAATGAACCGAAAGATTTTCAATTTTCAGCATTATAAGTCACCCCCAAGATATGCTTTGATTACTTCTGGATCATTTTTTATTTCTTCTGGGATCCCTTCAGCTAAGATGCGTCCATATTCTAAGACATAAATTCGCTCACAAACATCCATTACCAAACTCATATCGTGTTCGATCAATAAAATCGTGATTTGAAATTCTTTTTGGATTTTTCGAATCAACAGGGTCAACTCTGCTGTTTCTTGTGGATTCATCCCTGCAGCTGGTTCGTCTAAGAAAAGGATCTTAGGCTTTGTCGCAAGTGCTCGTACAATTTCTAATCGACGCTGCTCCCCATAAGGTAAGTTACGAGCCAAATTCTCTGCTTTATCCTGCAGATCAAAAATAGTCAACAACTTCATTGCCTCTTCTTTCAAACGACTTTCATTGGCATAAAAAGTCGGCAAACGTAAAATACTAGAGAAGAAACTTTCCTTATTTTTACTATTCATAGCAATTAATACATTATCTAAAACAGTTAGATCTTTAAATAGACGGATATTTTGAAATGTTCGGCTCAATCCAAGATCTGCGATTGCGTAAGGTTTTTGGCCATTTAGCCGGTGACTTTTTCCATCGACATTCAGCAACACATCGCCTTCACTTGGTTCATACACTCCAGTGATCAGATTGAACAACGTTGTTTTTCCCGCACCATTTGGTCCAATCAACCCAACTAATTGATTTTCTTCTAATGCGATGTTGACATTGGAGACCGCCGCCAAGCCGCCAAAGTTTTTAGTTAATTCCTTAATTTCCAACAGAGGCATTCTGGTCATCTCCTTTTTTAAACTTGTCGATTATTTTTTTCACTGATAATTCTTTTGTTCCTAATAATCCGCCTGGTTTGAAAATCATCAAAATAATCAATGCCAAAGCATAAATAATCATCCGTAATGTCCCAAAATCTTGTAAATACATATTGATGATTCCTAACAATACAGCTGCAATAAACGTTCCAGTCACACTCCCGATACCACCTAATACCACAAGAATCAAAATATCTACTGATTTAGTGAAGGCAAAATCTTTTGGTGCGATCGATTGTAAATATCCTGCATAAAGCGAACCAGCGATGCTGGCTGTCATCGCACCAAAGGTAAAGGCTATGACTTTGTATTTCGTCGTATTTACCCCCATTGCTTCAGCCGCGATTTCATCTTCACGGATTGACATCGTCGCACGGCCAGCACCAGAACGAATATAATTGACGATAAACAAGGTAGTAATCGCCATAAATCCATAAACCATCTGCCAATCCACAAACGGCTCGATTCCAAATAAACCTGAAGGACCATTCGTGATATCTTTAAAGTTAATCAATAAGATCCGAATGATTTCCGCCACTCCTAAAGTCGCAATAGCTAAATAATCACCACTTAATCTTAATGTCGGGATACCCACTGCAACAGCAACGATTCCAGCTAAAATGACTCCTACAGCCATCCCTAGGAAAAACCCACCATAGGTTGGTGTATTCATCGAGATCAACGCTGCCGCATACGCACCGATTGCCATAAATCCCGCATGTCCTAAAGAAAATTGACCAGAAAATCCAATAATCAAATTCAATCCGACTGCTAAAATAACATTGATTCCGATTTGTACTAAAATATTATCTAAAAATAAGTTGACCATCCCAGCAGAATAAGCGATGTATAACAATGCATAGCCGATTACAATCAAAGCCAGCCAAATCAAATTATATTTTAAATTCTTTTTCATTTGACTCACCTACACTTTCTCTTTTACATGTTTACCTAAAATACCGGCTGGACGAACTAATAAGATTAAAATTAGTACGATATACACAACAGCATCTTTGAAATCTGAAAAACCTAACGCTGTAGTCAATGTTTCGATCAAACCGATAACAAAACCACCGATTGCCGCACCAGGAATAATTCCAATACCGCCTAAAACAGCTGCGATAAATGATTTCAATCCTGGAATATATCCCATCATCGGATCAATCGAATTGTAATACAATCCAATCATCATCCCACCAGCTGCCGCTAGCGCTGAACCCAACGCAAAGGTGAATGAAATCGTACGGTTCACATCGATTCCCATCAATTGTGCCGCATCAGTATCTACACTTACTGCCCGCATTGCTTTTCCCATTTTAGTTTTTTGAACAATCACATTTAGCGCAATCATCAAGAACAATGACAGGCCTAAAATCAGTAATTGAATATTTGAAACACTTAAAAAACCAAGTTTGAAGACGCGTAATTCAATGACTTGCGGAAACGGTCTGGTTGTGGAACTGAAAAAATAAATCATCGTATTTTGTAATAAATACGAAACACCGATTGCTGTAATCAAAGCTGCGATCCGAGTCGAGTTTCTCAACGGACGATATGCTAAAAATTCAATCACAACACCTAAGATTGCACTTCCTGCCATTGATAAGATTAATGCCGGGAAAAATCCCATATTGAACTGATTAATCAAAAAATAGCCGATGAACGAACCAATCATATAAATTTCACCGTGGGCAAAGTTAATCAGTTTGATGATTCCATATACCATGGTATAGCCTAACGCCATCAATGCGTAGACACTACCTAGGAAAAGCCCGTTAACGATTTGTTGAACAAATACTTCCATTTTTATCACATCACTTTTCTAGAAAATAGAGTGGTCGTATCTCTTTGATTTTTAAAAAGGGTGCACCAACTGTTATTGGCACACCCTATTGCCTGCTTTTTCCGAGTAATTATGGATTTACGGTTTCAGCAGAAGATTCTTTTCCGTTTGTCAAACCAAGAACAACAGCTGATTTTACAGGATTGTGATCTTTGTCTATCGAGATTTTACCAGTCACACCTTCGAAGTCCTTCAAGTTAGCTAAACCTTTTTGGATTGCCGCTGGTGTTGCTTCGCCTTCGTCTTCAATTGCTTGTTTGATCATATACACTGCATCATATGCCAACGCATTGAATGAAGATGGCTGTTTGCCATATTTCTTCTCGTAAGCTTTAACAAATGGTTCTACTTTATCCGTTGCTGGTGCTTTCGTTGAGAAGTGACCTGTGTAGTAGATATTGTTGACGTTGCTTGCTCCTGCGGTTTCGATTAATTTCTCATCAGCAAAACCATCTGCTCCTAGAATTGGTTGTTTAATGCCCATTTCACGAGCTTGCTTGATGATCAAACCAGCTTCTGTATAATAACCAGGAAGATAGATCACATCGAAATCTTTGTCTTTAATCTTCGTTAAGACTGCTTGGAAATCTTTATCACCTGCAGTAAAGTTTTCTTCTGCTACAATATCGCCTTTGTAAGTATCTTTAAAGGCTTTTGTTAACCCGATTGCGTAATCACTTGAATTGTCTCCAAGAATTACAGCTTTATCAGCTTTCAAGTTTTCTTCCGCATATTTTGCTAACACGATTCCTTGGAAACTATCTTGGAAACATGCTCGGAAAATATAATCTTGAACTTTTCCTTTTTGAACAGTGATTGCATCGTCTGTTCCAGAAGGTGTTACTGCTGGAACTTTTGCTTTTGTTAGATTTGGCAACGTTGCTTTTGTTGCACCTGATGTTGCAGGGCCTACAATTGCAACAACTTCATCTTTTGTTGTTAAATTCGCTGCAACAGATGCTGCTTCATTATTATCTGATTTATTATCCTTTGAGATGTATTCAATTTTCTTTCCGTCAATTCCGCCATCTTTATTGATTTGTTCGACGGCTAATTTGGCTCCATCGTTTTCTACTTCTCCATAAGCTGCAGTGGCACCTGACAATTCAAAATTTCCCCCGATTTTGATTGTCTTGGCATCATCGCCACCACTACTATCTTTTGCTTTAGGTGAACCACATGCACCAAATAAAAATAAACCGGCTGCTAGAACCGCTACTGTTCTTTTCTTCATACCGTTTCCCCCTAATAAAATGATGATAATCTGTTAAGATACTAAAGAATATAAATCAAAAAACTCTCACTGTCAATTAAATTTTCTGAATATTTTAATAATTCTGTAATTAGCAACAATTTATATCGCTTTTAATCCAAGATTTTTTTATTAGATAACTAAAAAAATCTCTTCAACCATGAAATAGTTGAAGAGATTCCGTTAAAATAACTAATTTATTCTATTGTTAAATCTTTAAATTTTTTTTAACTTGTTGTTTGGCTTTTTTTCAGTTGTGGGTAGTTGGGTTCTTCACGATCAATCAAATTTTTTCGCAATGAAAATGTTACTGGCACATAATCCAATCCAGCTTTTGCGAAAGGATGGCAGCGCAAAATTCGAAACGTCCCCATCAAAAAACCTTTAAATGCCCCGTGAACTTGAATCGCTTTGATCATATAACTAGAGCACGAGGGATAATACCGACAAGATGGCGGCGTTAACGGCGAGATGAAGCGTTGGTATCCTCGCACGAATAAAATCAATCCTTTACCTAAAATGCTCATTGTCTCACCTCAAGATTAGTTTTTGATTTCTTTTAGTACATTTAGACGTATGCTAAGAAACCTTCGTAAAAAAGAGATCGCCAAAACGGGCGATCTCTTTTTTACGTGATGACTAATGGATAAACTCCAAAATATGCCGCCAAACGTCGGGCAATAATACTTTAAAAGGATTTCCGCCACCCATTGCACCATAACCGATCATACTGCCGATGATAAATAAAAGGATACCCGCAAGTAAAATTGCTACAATCCGAATCAAGCTGCGTAAGATATGTTCACCTGAACTCATATATCCACTCCTTAAGCTAAGACAGTTGCCGCGTCCGTAGCTTTCTTACTGTCACTATCTACCCGTTCCACATCCGCACCTAATTGTTGAAGTTTTTTGTGGAATTGATAATACCCACGATCTAAATACTTCAAGTTGCGTACACGTGTGATTCCTTTTGCACGTAAACCAGCTAATACTAAAGCAGCTGCAGCCCGTAAATCCGTTGCATAGACTTCTGCTCCTTGTAATTCTGATGCACCTTTGATCAAGGCAACATTATTATCAATTTTAACTTGTGCGTTCATTCTGCGCATTTCTTCCAAATGTTGGAAACGATTTTCAAAAACTGTTTCGGTCGTTGTGCTGACACCTTCTGCAACTAATTGAATAGCTGTCATCTGTGCTTGCATATCTGTTGGAAAACCAGGATGAGGCATCGTTTTGATATCCGTTGCCTTTAGCACTTTAGGACCGATTACACGTAACCCGTCGTTTTCTTCCGAGATTGTAACACCCATCTCGATTAATTTTGAAATCAATGGACGATTATGTTCAGGAATCGCACCATCAATCAAGATATTTCCTTCATTCATCGCAGCTGCAACCATAAATGTTCCTGCTTCGATTCGATCTTGAACGATTGGATGAGAAACAGCATGCAAGTGCTCTACACCTTCGATTCGCATCGTTTCTGTACCAGCACCATGAATGCTAGCGCCCATCTTATTTAAAAAGTTTGCTAAATCAACAATCTCAGGTTCGCGAGCAACGTTTTCGATCACAGTAGTTCCTTTTGCTTTAACCGCAGCCATCATGATATTTTGTGTTGCACCTACACTTGGAAAATCCAAGTAGATTGTATCACCGATTAATTCATCAGCAATTGCTTCGATATAGCCATTTTTTTGGATGATTTTTGCTCCTAACGCTTGAAATCCTTTTAGGTGCAGATCAATTGGTCGTTTACCAATCGCACAGCCGCCAGGCATTGCCACTTTTGCATGACCATTGCGAGCCAATAAAGGCCCCATCACAACGATCGATGCGCGCATTTTGCTAACGTATTCGTAAGGAGCTTCCACGTTCAATTGACGCGTAGCATCCACAGTGATTTCTTTGGTCTCTTCATTAAACTCAACATCTGTGTTCAAATAACGAATCACTTGATTCATGGTAAAGACATCAGATAAGATTGGAACATTGCTTAAAGTAGAAGTTCCTTCCTCCGCCAATAAAGTTGCAGCTAAAATTGGCAATACAGCATTTTTTGCTCCTTCGATATGTACCGTTCCTTTTAATTGTTTGCCACCACGAACGATGATTTCTTCCATTGTATTCCCTCCAAAAAAGCTAATCGATTTCTCGTATATGTACCTTAGTTAAACGTCAAAAATATATTTTTACTCAAAAGAATGATTTCTAGGAAAAATGTGCTGCAAGTAAAGCCTATGACGATTGCTAACATGACAATCGCGATGCGAACCTGCACTTCTTTAAAAGCTTTGAATAAGTTTTCAATCCGCAATGATCTTAGCGCCCAGAAAGCTAGATAAATAAAAGAAAAATGCGAGATGATTCTAACGATTGCATCAATTCCAAAAACTTGCATAATCTATTTCCTTTCAAAAAAATCAACATTTGGATTATATCACAGATTTCTACAAAGAAGAACACATTGATCACGTAAAGAACTGTTCAGAAACTTTTAAAAAACTTAATTTCTATTTGTTCTCACCTATCATTTTGATCTACTTCGACTTTCCAAGAGTTTCTTTCGTACAAATGTTGGATCTAGTAACGAAGGAGCAGACAGTTCGATGAATTGGTAAATAATAATTCTTTTTATTGTAAAAAAAGCTGTGTCAAATAAATGACACAGCCCAAACTATCCAGCATTCCAGAGAATATTCTGAAAAGGCTGTTTTAATAATTAACGATGTTTTGACACTTTGATACGATTCATGGCACGGTGTAAAGCAACTTCGGCACGGCTAAGTTGGTCGATGTCTTGCTTTTCCCGAGCTTCTTGAATCCGTGCTTCCGCACGTTGTTTTGCTCTTTCGGCACGAGAGACGTCGATATCGCGTTCACGTTCTGCTGTGTCGGCAATAATCGTCAATACGTTGTCTCGGACTTCCATGATTCCCCCATTGACTGCAATCCAGTCTACGTGAGTATCAGAATCCGTTCGACGAATACGAACCTCATCAATTGCAAGAGGTGCAATGATTGGCGCATGGTCAGGTAAAATCCCGATTTCACCAGCTACCGTTTTTGCAATGACGATGGCTGCATTATGTTCATAGACGTTACCATCTGGAGTAACAACGTTCACTTTTAGAACTTTGTTTTTTTCTTGTTCCATCGGGCACCTCTTTCTAGTAGCCTAAAGTTTTCGCTTTTTCTACTACGTCTTCGATTGTACCTACGCTACGAAATGCTTCTTCAGGAAGGTCATCGTATTTTCCTTCAAGAATTTCTTTGAAGCCTTCGACAGTTTTTTCAACTGGTACATATGAACCAGGTTGACCAGTAAATTGTTCTGCTACGTTAAAGTTTTGTGACAAGAAGAATTGAATCCGACGAGCACGAGAAACGATTACTTTTTCTTGGTCAGATAATTCGTCCATCCCTAAAATAGCGATGATATCTTGTAATTCACGGTAACGTTGTAAAACACGTTGGACTTCTGTCGCTACACGATAATGTTCTTCACCGACAATCTCAGGCGCTAGAGCGCTTGATGATGACGCCAATGGGTCAACGGCTGGGTAAATCCCTTGTTCGGTTAGTTTACGTTCTAAGTTGGTTGTTGCATCTAAATGGGCAAATGCTGTCGCTGGCGCTGGGTCAGTGTAGTCATCGGCAGGCACATAGATCGCTTGGATAGAAGTGATTGATCCTTTTTTCGTTGAAGTGATTCGTTCTTGTAATTGTCCCATTTCAGTTGCCAAGGTTGGTTGATAACCAACGGCTGATGGCATACGACCTAACAAGGCAGAAACTTCTGAACCAGCTTGAGTGAAACGGAAAATATTGTCGATAAATAGCAACACATCTTGTCCAGCTTCATCACGAAAATGTTCAGCTAATGTCAAACCAGTCAAGGCAACACGCATACGCGCACCTGGCGGCTCATTCATTTGGCCAAATACCATGGCAGTTTTTTCAATAACGCCAGAATCTTTCATTTCATAGTAAAGGTCGTTCCCTTCACGTGTTCGTTCACCAACACCAGTAAAGACAGAAATTCCGCCATGTTCTTGCGCAATGTTATGAATAAGTTCTTGGATCAAAACAGTTTTACCAACACCGGCACCACCGAATAGTCCGACTTTACCACCTTTTAAATAAGGAGCTAATAAGTCGATGACTTTGATTCCTGTTTCCAAAATTTCATTACTAGTGCTAAGTTCTTCAAAAGCAGGCGCTTTTTTATGGATGCCACTTTTTTCTGCATCTTCTGGGAAAGGTGCCTCTTTGTCGATTGTTTCACCTAATACGTTAAACACACGACCTAAAGTTTCTTTACCTACTGGAACAGAGATTGGTTTGCCTGTATCGACAACTTCTGTTCCACGTTGCAAACCGTCTGTTGATTCCATAGCGATCGTGCGGATAACACCATCACCAAGTTCCAAAGCAGCTTCAAGAACGACTTTTGTTTTATCTTTTTTATAAACAATCAACGCATTGTTGATGTCTGGTAAGGATTGATCTAAAGAAAATTCCACGTCGACAACGGGACCAATAACTTGAACAATCTTGCCTGAACTCATGTTTCTTCCTCCAATCTCGAAATTATTCTAATGCGGAAGCCCCGCCGACAATTTCAGTAATCTCTTGGGTAATCGCAGCTTGACGAGCCCGGTTGTATGAAATCGTTAAATCATCAATAATCGCACTTGCATTATCTGTTGCTGTCTTCATCGCTGTCATCCCAGCTGCGTGTTCTGCCGTTTTAGCATCAACGATGGCTCCATAGATCAAGCTTTCCGCATATTGTGGAAGCAGCTGATCAAGAATGGCTTCTTTTGAAGGCTCAAATAGATATTCTTCGCGATATGTTTGTGCTTCGCTTGGATCTAAGTCAGAGATTGGGAGCATTTTTTCTACTCGGAACTGACTAGATAGTGAATTCACGTGATGGTTATAACATACATATAATTCATCGAAGACTTGATTTTCATACATACTAGTTGTCATCGAAACGATTTTTCGTACTTCATCAAAGCTTGGTTGATCCGATAAATTGCGTAACTCATAAGCTAATTTAACGCCGCGAGCTTTGAAAAAGTCCGCTCCGGTTCCACCAATGGCTAACAAAACATATTCATCAGCAGAATCATGATCATCTTCAAGCATCGTCATCGTTTGTTTCAAGATCGAGCTATTATAGCCGCCGACTAATCCACCATCAGAAGTAATCACGATATAACCAGTTTTTTTGACTGGACGATGCAACAACATGCTGTGATAATTGATGCCGCCTAACTCACGACCTGAATTAGCTAACTCAGTCAATTCACTTGCTGTTAAGTGCGTCAAAATCTCACGTACTCTTGAAGCATAAAGTTGGAATTTAGCTGAATAAGCCTCTGTCTTTGTTAATTTAGATGCTGATACCATTTGCATAGCGTTGGTGATTTGGCTAGTTTTTTTGGTCGATGCAATCCGTGTTTTGATTTCATTTAAGGATGCCATGATTTTTTTTCACCTCGATTATGCTTTTTCTTGGTTAGCTACGGAAGCGTCAAAAATGTCTTTGAACTCTTGGATCGCCTCATCTAATTTATCTGTATCTGGTAAATCTTTTGTATCACGAATCGTTGCAAATAAATCTGAGTGATTGGTTTCTAGATATTCAAATAGACGTGCTTCAAAATCTAAAATACTGTTGACTGGAATACTATCAAGTACGCCATGGGTCAAGGCATAAAGGATCACAACTTGTTTTTCAACAGGAAGCGGATCATGTAATTTTTGTTTCAAGACTTCAACTGTTCGACGACCACGATTTAATTTTGCTTGAGTTGCCGCATCTAAATCAGACCCAAATTGTGTGAAGGCTTCTAATTCACGATAGCTGGCAAGGTCCAAACGAAGTGTTCCTGCAACTTTTTTCATCGCTTTGATCTGTGCTGAACCACCAACACGTGATACAGATAGACCTGCATCAACAGCTGGACGAATCCCAGCATAAAACAGATCACTTTCTAAAAAGATCTGTCCATCAGTGATCGAAATTACGTTTGTAGGAATGTAAGCAGAGATATCTCCAGCTTGTGTTTCAACAAATGGCAAAGCAGTCAATGAACCGCCGCCTAATTCGTCTGAAAGTTTTGCCGCACGTTCTAATAGACGTGAATGCAAGTAAAAGACATCCCCTGGATAAGCTTCACGACCTGGCGGACGACGTAAAAGTAAAGAAAGTTCACGATAAGCAACCGCTTGTTTTGATAGATCATCAAAAACAACCAATACATGTTTGCCGTTATACATGAATTCTTCACCCATCGCTGTTCCGGCATAAGGTGCGATAAATAATAGCGGTGCAGGTTGAGAAGCACCAGCTGTTACGACGATTGTGTAGTCCATTGCACCAAATTTACGAAGTGTCTCAACTTGTGAACGGACAGTTGATTCTTTTTGTCCAATTGCAACATAGATACAAATCATATCTTGGCCTTTTTGGTTGATGATCGTATCGATTGCGATCGAAGTTTTCCCTGTTTTACGGTCACCGATAACTAATTCACGTTGACCACGGCCGATTGGTACTAAAGCATCGATAGCTTTCAAACCCGTTTGCATTGGTTCTGAAACTGATTTACGCTGCATAACACCTGGAGCCATAGCTTCCACCGGACGAGTTTTACTTGTTTCAATTGGACCTAATCCATCAATTGGTTGACCTAATGGATTAACCACACGACCGATCATGTTGTCACCGACTGGGACTTCCATGATTTTACCGGTACGTTTTACTTTGTCTCCTTCACGAATGGACTCAAATTCACCTAGTACAATAATACCGACATCATTGCTTTCTAAGTTTTGTGCCATTCCATAAGAGCCGTTAGAAAACTCTAAAAGTTCTCCACTCATTGCATTTTCCAAACCGTGGGCACGGGCGATTCCATCCCCAACGTATGTGACTGTTCCGATTTCTTCAACCGACAGTTTATTATCAAAATTTTGAATCTGTTCTTTGATTAAAGCACTGATTTCTTCTGCTTTGATGGCCATTCATTTCACCTCTTCTTCTCTACTTTTTACTAAGTGCTGCTCGTAGACCATTTAATTGGCTGGCGAGGCTGCCGTCGATCACTTGATGATCGGTTTCAACAATGACACCGCCGAGAATTGATTCGTCAACTAACGGGGTTAATGTGGCCTTCTGGTAGCCAAAAACATCAGCGACTTTTGCTTCAAGTTCGTGTTTCTTTTCTTCAGAGAGCGGCACGGCTGTTGTAACTGTCCCGTGTGCAATTTTATTTAATGCATCATAACGACGTTCAAATTCTTCAATCATAAAAGGAAGATCATCGCTACGATTGTATTCGAAAACAACTAATAGAAAATTTTTGACGATTCCATCGAAACCACCGATAAAAGCATCCATAATCGCTTTTTTTTCAGAACCTTCTAAACGAACATCGGTCAAAATATTTCCTAAATCAGGAATTTCTTTACAGATTTCTCGGATTGTCAACAACTCTTGATAAACGGCATCGGCGGCTTTATTTTCGATCGCCAATTCAAACAAAGCTCTTCCATAACGTTTACCAACAGTATATTTATCAAGCTTCATGTTCTGTGTTTCCTAGCTTATCCATGTAGTCGTTAATCAATTCTTGATGAGCACCTTGTGAGAGCTCTTTACTCAAGATTTTCTCTGCGATTTGTAGGGAAAGCGTTGCTACATCATCTTTAACAGAAATTAATGCATTTTCGCGTTCGTCTTTGATCTCAGTTTCTGCACGATCTTTTAGACGTGAAACTTCTTCTTTTGTATCTTTGATGATGTTTTGACGACTTAACTCGCCACTTTCCTTCGCATTTTTGATGATTTCTGCCGCGTCACTACGAGAACTAGCTAGCTGAGTTTCACGTTCTTTTTCTAATTCAGCTGCTTTGATTCGTGATTGTTCGGCAGAATCTAGATCATTGGCGATCTTTTCTTCACGTTTACTTAAGATGTCTTGAACGGCACCCCACGCGAATTTTTTCAATAATGCCATTAGGATCACAAAAGCTCCTGTAACGGCAATTAAATTACCGAGCGTTGTGTTGACAGCCTCAGCAATAACTAGATTCAGCATACTCGGTCTTCCTTTCTGTTCGTCTTCCTCATTTGAGGACCATTAGGCGGCCCGTAGACTCCTTTTGAGTCTCAACAAAAAAGCGTCAATTATTAACCTTGGAAAACCATCAACATACCTAATACAACACCTAGAATTGGCACAGCTTCGATCAAACCAACACCGATAAACATTGTTGAACGAATTTGTCCTGACATTTCTGGTTGACGCGCCATTGATTCAATTGCTTTTGAAATTACTTGTCCGTTACCATAACCAGCCCCAATTGCGGCTCCCATGATTGCGATTCCTGCACCGATAAAGTTCATAATAAATTTCCTCCTAAAAGTATGTTAATTTTTTTATTCTACCTCGATTTTATGACTGATATAAACCATAGATAGAGTAGTGAAAACAAATGCTTGGATACTACCGATAAATAATGAGAATGCGATCCAAATCATCTCAAGCGGGATCGCGAATGGCAAAGTCCACCATCCTGTGCTTGTAACCATGCTGGCAATAAGCGAAAGCAATACTTCCCCAGCAAAAATGTTCCCGTAAAGACGTAGGCCCAATGTAATAACATTCGTAAATTCTTCCATCAACTTAATAGGAAATAATCCTGAAGGTGTGAAAAAAGAATTTTTGATGTAACCGCCTAAGCCCATTTTTTCTGATCCTAGATAATTTGCTAAGACCAATACGAGTAGTGCTAATCCCATCGTTACAAATGGATCAGCTGTCGGACTTTTCCAATAAGTCACTTCATTACCAGTAACAATTTTTGTGATCAGTCCAATTTGGTTTGCTACAAAAATAAATAAGAACAACGTAAATGAGAACAAACTAAAATTTCTGACTTCTTTACGAGGCATGTTGTCACCAACAATGTTCGTAGTAAAATCAATGACCCACTCAATTGCGTTTTGCTTTCCTTTGGGTTTCAATGATAAGTTGCGCGTAAACGCATAGACAAGAAAAAAGACGATCAAACATGTCACAAGAATCATTGTCGTAACCGTACCATCAAACCATACGGGACCAATATGGAAAACCCAAGATTTTTCATCCAATCTAGTTCACCTCTCTTCCCAGCGACTCGCGTCAGCTCGTGCCTGCTTAGCGCTGCTCCTCAAAATACTATCGTATGTTACCACCAGAAAAAGAAAATTTCAAAGAATTTTCCTAAAATTTTTTCGTATAACTCAGATTACTTTTTTCAATCGTTATTTTATTCTGGTTGAAACGGCTTTAATAGTCGATTTGACCATTAAAATAAAGAGTACGGATTGTAACTAATCGTATCAAAATTTATAATGGTGTAAAGAAATTCTCACTAAATATGCGAAAAAGAATATTTTGTTACCGAGCGTAATTTTTTAGTGTCCGACTAATCTGACGATCCACATCTTTACGTTTTAAACTTTCCCGCTTGTCATATTGATGTTTCCCTTTGGCAACACCGATCAAGACTTTCGCATACCCATCTTTTAAATAGACCTTTAATGGAACAAGCGTAATCCCGGCATTTTTGACTTCACCAGCTAAACGAGCGATTTGTTTTTTATGCATCAGTAACTTACGTGTGCGCACGGGATCGTGATTAAAGATATTTCCTTGTTCATAAGGACTGATATGGACATTGTATAAAAATATCTCACCATTTCGAATTCGTGCAAACCCGTCTTTTAAGTTGATTCGGCTGTTTCGAATGGATTTGATCTCAGTGCCTTGCAAGACGATCCCTGCTTCAATCGTATCAGTAATAGTATAATCATGACGCGCTTTTTTATTTTGCGCCACTAACTTTCCTTCGCCTTTTGGCATATTATCCCTTCTTTCTACCTGGTTTTTTCTTTTTAGGAACAGACTTGTAAAAAGCCTTCTTCCCTTTTTTCTTTTTCTTGCCACTCTCGTTTTTAGCGCGTTCAAAATTCTTTCCAGTTTTCTTTTCAGAATTCTGTTTATTTTTAGAACCATTCATTGGTCTGCGACGTTGTGTCCGACGATTATTTCCCGGTATTTCTAACGCAGGTACTTCTTCTGCTTCTAAGAGTTCAAAATCGATTTCACGTGTCTCAGGATCCGATTTAGTTACTTTTACTCGGACTTTTTGTCCGATTTTAAACGTTTGACGTGTGCGTTCACCAACCAAGGCCAATTGATTTTCAATAAAATGGAAATAGTCTTGTTTCAACTCGTTTAGATGGATCAGTCCCTCAACGGTATTTGGCAATTCAATAAAGATCCCAAACTTCGTCACTGAACTAATGATTCCGTCAAATTCTTCGCCGATTTTTTCAGCCATGAATTCTGCTTTCTTCATGCTATCAACTTCACGTTCAGCTTCAACCGCTCGACGCTCCATTTTTGAGCTATGATCTGCAATTTCAGGTAAAGACTCTGCCCACTTATCTTTGGTCGCATCACTTTGATCCTGACTGTATGAGCGGATCAAACGATGAACAATCAAATCCGGATAACGTCGAATAGGTGAAGTGAAGTGCGTATAGTACTCTGCCGCCAAGCCGTAATGACCATAGTTATCTTCTGAATACCGAGCTTGCTGCATACTGCGTAACAACATCGTATTGATTACCGCTGCTTCTGGTTTATCCTCCACCTCATCGATGACTTGCTGCAAGTCTTTTGGTGTAATCGTGTTTTTAGTCCCTTTGACTAAGATTCCCAACGCCGCTGCAAAATCAAAGAAACGTTGCATCTTTTCTTCTTTTGGCTGTTCATGAATCCGATAAATAAACGGTAGTTTCAATTGATTAAAGTGTTTGGCGACTGTTTCATTCGCCGCTAACATAAACGATTCGATTAGACGTTCGCCGACACCTCGTTCTCTTAACTCGATATCGATTGGATGGCCTTCAGGATCGACTAAGATTTTTGCTTCACGATCCTCAAAATTAATTGCACCACGATGATTCCGGCGTTCTTCTAAGATTTGATGAAGTTCTTTCATTAAATGAAACATCGGCACCAAAGGTTCATACCGTTGGATCATTTCACGATCTTCTTTTAAAAGTGCATTCACAGCAGCATACGTCATTCGTTCACTTGTTTGGATGACACTTTGAAAAATTTCATGCTTCAAGATCGTTCCGGTTGGATCAATTTCCATCTCACAACTCATCGTTAAACGTGGAACTTTCGGATTCAAAGAACAGATACCATTTGATAAACGTTGCGGAATCATCGGAATCACTCGATCGGTCAAGTAGACACTTGTGCCCCGTTCAAATGCTTCTTTATCAAGCAAACTATTTTCAGTCACATAGTAAGATACGTCAGCGATATGGACACCTAAAAAATAATTCCCATTTTCTAATCTGCGTACCGTAACTGCATCATCTAAGTCTTTTGCATCGGCGCCGTCAATCGTCACAATCTGCTGATCACGCAAATCACGTCGACCAACTAAGTCAGACTCTGAAATATGGTCAGGGACTTGTTCAGAAGCTGTTTGTACTTCTTCAGGAAAAGCAGTCGGGATGCCTTGTGCAATGACAATGGATAAAATATCCATCCCAGGATCATTTTTATGACCGACTACTTTAGTCACCATGCCTTCCAAACTCGTTGCATACCCTTTTTCCGGATAATGAGTAATCTCAACGATTACGATACTGCCATCGACTGGTTGGATTCCTTCAGCTGCAATAAAAACTTTAAACTGCGCACTTTTTTTATCTTTTGGTGTCACATAACCAAATAGATCAGATTCAGCAATTTCCCCAACATCAAATGCTGTAAACTCACCGACAAGCTGTTGAATCTTCCGTTCTTTGATAGCAACGACACGTCCTTCTGCGCCACGTTCAGAAAAGAGATCCGCCGTTTTTTGAATATCAATCATGACAGTATCGCCGTCCATCGCAAAATTCGTTGCCTCTTTTGGTATAAAAACATCCGGCTCTTCTGGATCAATCGTCACAAAACCAAATCCTCGTTCATTCCGACGAAAAATCCCTTCAATTTCAATTGGTTGGAATGGTAATTTGATGCGCCCTTTTTTATTAAATTCTAGTGTTTTTTCCCGTTCCATTTGCGCAACTGTTTGAACAAGTAATTTAAAGTCGTCGCTTTTACGCATAGACAACGCTTCAGCTAACTCTTCCATTGAAAGACTCTTTTTATTGGCTGCCTTCAATCCAGCCAGTATCTCTGCTTTAATTGTTTTTTTCTCCATTATTTTCTCTCCAGCCAAGACTAGCTAAAAAATCAGCTACGTCTTGTTCAAATTGTCTTCTTTCAGGTCCAACAGTAATTACATGTCCACTTTCCGGATACCAGTTTAAGGTAAACGCCGTCTGT
Organism: Enterococcus dongliensis; assembly: GCF_031927985.1. Lineage (NCBI taxonomy): Bacteria > Bacillati > Bacillota > Bacilli > Lactobacillales > Enterococcaceae > Enterococcus > Enterococcus dongliensis. Next base: position 10,309 of record NZ_JARPZC010000002.1, on the reverse strand, counting down.
CGTAAACGCTCAGCCGTTTGAAAGACACCTTTTGCCTCAATCATTTCATCTTTTCCCGACTGTGCCATAAAAAAAGGATGATTGATTACTGCCAAGTTTTCAAAGGCATAGCGGGCCTGCTCTTCGATCGTTGCCAATTGTTGTTCGACTAGCGGACGATAACTGTTGATCTTTTCTTCTATTGATTCCCCATCCGTCCGTTCTAAAACTTGCCGAGCATATAATAGGAAATTTTCTGTTACATTGGTTTTGACTGGCGCAATCGGCGAACAGAAAAAGCCACCCCCAACAAATTCATCAGGCATTGTACTTAACAATCGAGTAGCAAAGATTCCGCCCATCGAAAGACCAAAAACAGCGATGTCGTGATATCCTTTCGAATGCAAAAATGCTACTGCATGCTGACTATCTTGCCACCATTTTTCAGCTGTCTCTTTTAGGATATCCAACGGATCCGCAGTTTTATGCCCCGTATATAAAGGAACATAGACCGTGTAGTTTAATTTTTCTAAAAAACGTGCCAACATTCGGACATCATTTGGACTCCCTGAATAGGCATGTAAAAGTAGAACTGCTTGTTTTCCGTGCGGGAAAAACAATGAATCAGGTGCTTGAAGCATTTTTCTTCACTCCTCGTTTGCCATTTTGCTGAACGTAGCTTTTTACTAAAGATTCGTAACTTCCAAGTCTTCTATCTTAAAGTGTACTTGATTTACTACAAATACAAAATAAAAAAGACCTCTCACTTGAGAGGCCGTTTTATTTGCTTGATAAAAACATTAATACGAAGAGTAAAATCAGCCAAATCGCACCTAAGATTGCGGTAGATCGTTGCATCACAGCCTCAAATCCACGTGCTTTTTGTTTTCCAAACAACTGATCTGCACCGCCAGTGAATGCACTTGCCGCACTATTTTGTTTGCTAGGTTGCATCATGATCGTGATAACGATGATCACTGATAAAACTAAGATAACACCCAAAATAAAATTATACAAAAGATGACCCTCCTTATTTCCAAACTACCTCATGCTCAACTTTAGCATAAATCTAGTGATTTGACTAGCGAAGCTCTCAATTATTTTCTTAGGACATCTTCGTATTCTGTCTTTTCTTCAAATTCTTTTTTAGCAAATGGACATAGTGGAATAATTTTTTTTCCTTCCTTACGTGCCTTGTCTACACCTGCAGCAACCAGTTTTTCAGCTAGTCCTTGACCGCGGTAAGTCGGATCAACAAATGTATGATCAATAATCATAATATCTGGTCCAGCGTTTGACCAAGTCATTTCACCAGCTTCTTCATCCGCATCATTTAATAATACCAAGCGTTCCTTTTCCTCTTTGATTTCCATAGTCCTTCTCCTCACATCAATGATTTATTTTTTGATCACGTATTTCAAGGCGCCACTAGGACACGTATCCACGACATAACTAGCATTCGCAACACTGCCATTGTCAGGAATGATCCACGGTCTGCGACCCACCTCAAAAATTTCTGAGTTTCCTCGTACACAATTTCCAATGTGCGCGCAAATATCTTTATTGTAATAAATATCAATGCCTTCACCCTGATATTTGCGATAACCTTGCGCCAATAATTGTTCTTCAGTTACTGGTTCTTGGTCAAATTTACCTCCGTCCATTTCCATCACTTCCTTTTAGTAAGATTATAGCTGGAATCTAAAAAAAAGCACACTAAATCGTCCTCTCCATCAACAGATCAACCAGTGTCTGAAGTGCTTGATGTGCATCTGTTTGATCAGGAAACGCTAAAACAAATACACGATTTTTAAGCGTTTCCACAATTAGTTCAAAAATACCGTCCCGTTGCCTAAGTGCAAAGGGTTTCAAACAATCTGGAGTAAAATAAATATTTCGTGGTTTTTTTGTTAAATCATCTTCTTCTAATACATGTAGACCGCGTGTTGAAAAAATCAGAATATTTCCTGCTTGGTCTTCATAAATTGCCAACTGGTGCAAGCCTTCATTAGGAAACAACTCACGTAATTGCGCTTGAAGCAGTAAAAAACTAGTCTCTTTCATAAGCAGATCCTTTAACCGCTTGAATTTCTTGATTTACATACGCTTTTCCAAGTTCAAAATAATGTTGCGCATTTTCATGATTTTTTTTGATCTCTGCTGGTGTCAATTGCCTAATCACACGTGCTGGTGAACCAAAGGCTAACGAATTGGGCGGGATGATAGTTCTTTCTGTCACTAATGACCCTGCACCAATCAAGCTATTCTCACCAATTACCGCATTATTTAAAATCGTTGAGCCCATCCCGATCAATGCACCTGAATGAATCGTACAGCCATGAATAATACAGCCATGCCCAATCGTCACACCATCTTCTATCAAAGTAGGCGCTCCTTCATCCACATGAACGATCGTACCATCTTGGATGTTGCTTTTTTCTCCAATCGAGATCCGATTACTGTCACCACGTAATACGCTTTGAAACCAAATTGTTGAACCCGCACCAATCGTTACATCGCCATACACATCTGCACTATCTGCAATAAAATCCACTACGATCTCTCCTTTATTAAGCTGTCACATCATTTGTTCTACCATTTTTCAAAACTAGTATAGCATTTATTAAATACAACTTCCTTAATAAAAAAGCGTCAAAAATTTCCTTCTAGTCGTTTGATTACACAAAAAAGCTGTGACAACTGTCACAGCCTTTAATTATTCGGACTCCTCCATAAATTGACTATTGTAAAGCTGTTCATAAAAACCGCCTTGTGCTAGCAATTCATTATGTGTACCATGCTCAATGATTTGCCCATCTTTCATCACTAAGATGTGATCGGCATCTCGAATAGTCGATAGACGATGGGCAATCACAAAACTAGTACGCCCTCTCATCACACGATCCATTGCTTTTTGAATCAAACCTTCTAAACGGGTATCAACTGAACTAGTTGCTTCATCTAAAATTAAGATCTTTGGATCAGAAATTACCGCACGCGCAATCGTCAATAATTGTTTTTGCCCAAGAGACACGTTGTCTCCTTCTGAATTGATCGACATTTCATAACCATCAGGCATCGTTCGGATAAAATGATCGACATTCGCCGTCTTCGCGGCATCGACGACCTCATAATCAGTCGCTTCTAGTCGTCCAAAACGAATATTGTCTCCAATCGTTCCTTCATATAACCAAGCATCTTGTAAAACCATCCCAAATAATGACCGCACATCCGACCGCTTCATTTCTTGGGTATTTACGCCATCAATCAAGATTTTTCCGCCATTAATGTCATAAAAACGCATCAGCAAATTGATTAAGGTTGTCTTTCCTGCCCCAGTCGGACCGACGATTGCTACTGTCTCGCCCGCTTTGACTTCAAAGCTCAAATCTTCAATCAATGGTTTCTTTGGATCATAGCTGAATTTGACATGATCAAAGACAACATTTCCTTGGACAGGTTCTGGCAATGGGATGTCTTGCTCGTTTAATTCTTCTTCGGGTTCATCTAAAATTTCAAACACTCGTTTAGCAGAAGCCGAGGCACTTTGGATCATTGAAGAGAGCTGTGTAATTTCTCCCATCGGCTGACTAACTTGCCAAATATATTGAATGAAGGCTTGCAACTGACCAACTAAGATCACTCCATGGATTACGTTCCAACTTCCAAGGATCGCCATCGCGATATAGGTTGCATAAGCAGTCATTTGAACAAGCGGCTGCATCAAACTAGAAACAAACGCAGCCCGAAAACCAAAATGACGCAATTTATGATTGACCTCGCTAAATCCCGCCAATGTTTCTTGTTCACGACCATATAATTTCAAAACACTAAATCCTGTCATGTTTTCTTGAACAAAGCCGTTTAACTCGCCAAGGGAATTTTGCATTCCTTGAAAATCTTTTTGAGAGACTTGAACGATTTTTCGTGAGATGACAAGTGACAAAGGAATCATGATCACAGACAAAATCGCCATCATTGGATTGATATAAAACATCATCGCAACGGCTAATAAGATTCCTAAAACTGCATTGATAGATTTAATGATTGCCTGCTGCATCGCGTTGCTGACCGCATCCACATCATTTGTGACTCGTGATAAAATATCACCTTGTTGGTTACGATCAAAATAAGATACTGGCAACCGATTTATTTTTGCTTCGATGTCTTCCCGTAGATCTCGCATCGCCGATTGAACGACCGTTGCCATCAACCAACCTGTTCCTAGCTGTGTGACACAATAAACGACCCCAACAAGTACAATCACGAGCAGCCATTGAAAGACATAATCAAAATTGACCGCTTCTCCTTGAGCAATATTTTTGCTGACCTCTGTAGTCGGCAACCCTGTTAAATAGGGCAACAATGTCCCGAGAATCAAGGTTCCGATTGCGAGGATCAAAACCAAAATAAAAGTCTTTTTGTAAGGATCAATATAATGCATCAAGCGTTTCAAAGAAGAAGTATATTTTCTCATGCTAATTCCTCCTTCGATAATTGTGATGCGGCGATATCGTAATAAATCGGACAATTTTCTAATAGTTCACGATGAGTCCCAATCCCTACGACATCTCCTTCATTTAACACGACAATCTTATCAGCATGCATGATTGTTCCAACGCGCTGAGCGACTATCAAAACAGCCGATTCAGTCGTCTCTTTTTTTAGCCGTGCCCGCAGTTTAGCATCTGTTTGATAATCCAATGCAGAAAAACTGTCGTCAAAAATATAGATTTCTGGTTGGCGGATCACTGCTCGGGCAATCGCCAATCGTTGTTTTTGTCCGCCAGAAAAATTACTGCCGCCTTCTGCTAATTTTTCTTGATATCCCTCTGGTTTTTGCGCAATAAATTCTGCCGCTTGAGCAATTTCAGCTGCTCGTTCCATCTCTTCTTGCGTTGCATCTTTTTTTCCGTAACGTAAGTTTTCAGCGATTGTTCCAGTGAATAATTGAGCTTTCTGCGGAATATAGCCGATTTTTTGTCGCAAATCTTTTAAGCGATAGTCTCGAACATCCCGCCCATTCACTAAAACTTGGCCTTCTGTCACATCATAAAAACGCGGAATCAATTGGATCAATGTGGACTTTCCTGAACCAGTACTGCCGATAAAAGCAACTGTCTCTCCCGGATTTGCTGTAAAACTAACATTCCGAATGACAGGACTTTCCGCATGTCCTGGGTAAGCAAACGTAACGTCACGAAATTCTAGTGAACTTTTCATCGTTAGGTCTGCCGTTTTATCAGGATTGTCTTTGATCAAAGGATCCAGGTCAAAAACTTCTTGGATCCGTTGCGCTGAAACATTTGCTCGAGGATACATCATAAAAACAGTGGCAAACAGCATGAATGAAAACAACGCATGGAAAATGTATTCAATAAATGCAATTAATGTTCCCACCGCTAAAGTTCCATGACTGATTTGAACGGTCCCATTCCAAATGATCAAGACCATCACTATATTAAATAGAAAGAAAAAGCCCGGCTGTGCTACAGCCATCAAATGGAACAAACTCTTAGAACTATTGGTGTAGGCGTCATTCACTAAACGAAAACGCATCTCTTCAAATTTTTCATTAACAAAAGCACGGATAACTCGCAATCCCGACAAATTTTCTCTTAAGATTCCATTGATATTGTCCAGATTTTTTTGCTGTTTTGTAGACAATGGTTCTGAATACTTTGCAATCAAAATGACCGCTAACAATAATATCGGCAATGCCAACAATACATAAAACCCTAACCCTGGACTCGTACGCATGATTAAATACAAACTCATCCCAAACATCATGGGGGTCATAAATCCCGTTGTTAAAATATTTTGCATAAACAACATGATTTGATACGCATCGTTTGTTGTTCTAGTGATCAGTGAGGATACTCCGACTTGCTCATATTCCGAATGTGAAAATGTCTGAACTTTTTCAAAAAGATCATCTCGAATCGCTGCGACCATTCTAGAGGTAATCTGAGAACTGAAGTAGCGCAACGAGATGTTCATGATAATGCCTATGACTGTAATCACAATCATTAAGATGCCCATTTTTTGTATATAATTAAAATCGTTCTCTCCAATTCCTCGATCAATCATTCTAGCCAAAATCGTCGGTAAGCCTAATTCAATCAAGATGAACCCAAAAACACTGATAAAATCAAACAATAATAACTTTTTATAGCGTAAAGTATACCGCAACATCAACTTCATTTCTCTCGCCTCTTTCTATACCGTAATGTTTCCAATATAGCATAAATAGATTCTTTCTGCCTTCTTAGTAATGAGTTTTTTATTTTAGTTTTTAGACTTTCTGAAAAGTTTTAAGGAATCCTCATTTCACTTCCTAGTTTCTATACTTCTTATATATTCTGTGATAAACTACAAGTAATTGTTGTAAGAACAACCCAATGAACGGTGAAATTGTTTTTTCAAGCAAGAAGCAAAGACGAGGCTTCTTCTCGGCGCTTTACTAAAACTAAGACGTTGAGCATAAAAAAATAGGTGGCAGTCGCCCCTCATTTTGTCGTGGAAAAAATTGCTATTATGCAAATAAAGGAGATAGATCAATGATTTACAAAGTTTATTATCAAGAAACCAAGGAACGTAACCCAAAACGCGAACAAACACAATCACTTTATGTAGAAGCAGATGGTGAAGAAATGGTTCACAACTTATTACGCGATAATACCCCATATAACGTGGAATATATCCAACTTTTAGAAGGCAATCACTTAGAATATGAAAAAGAAAATGCCGACTTCAAGTTAACGGAGTTCTAATATGAAACTCTCGCTGAAAAACAATGAAACTGGGGTTTTTGCCATTGGTGGATTGGGCGAAATCGGAAAAAATATGTATGGGGTTCAATTTCAAGATGAGATTATCATTATCGATGTCGGAATCAAATTTCCCGAAGATGATCTACTAGGAATTGATTATGTCATTCCCGATTTTAGTTACGTTATCCAAAACATCAATAAAGTCAAAGCAGTGGTAATCACACACGGACATGAAGATCATATCGGTGGTGTGCCTTATCTATTAAAACAAGCCAATATCCCGATCTACGCTGGCGCGTTAGCTTTAGCACTGATCAAAAATAAATTGGATGAGCACGGTCTATTGCGTGATGCCGAATTACACGAGATTGACGAAGACACTGTGATTCGTTTCCGCAAAACGTCCGTAAGCTTTTTCCGTACTACCCATAGTATTCCCGATCCTTTAGGTGTCGTTGTCAAAACACCTTCTGGTAATGTCGTGGAAACAGGGGATTTCAAATTCGACTTCACGCCTGTCGGCCAACCTGCAAACTTGCATCGTATGGCAAAACTTGGTGAAGAAGGCGTGCTGTGTTTACTTTCTGACAGTACAAATGCGGAAGTACCTACATTCACTAAATCTGAGCAAACAATCGGCCAATCGATCTTACGGATTATGGAAAAAATCAAAGGCCGAATCATCTTTGCTACATTTGCTTCCAATATCTCACGTTTGCAACAAGCTGCATCTGCCGCAGTTGCAACTGGACGAAAAATCGCAGTATTTGGTCGTAGTATGGAAAATGCAATCGTTAATGGTCAAAAATTAGGCTATATCACCGTTCCTGATGGGACATTTGTTGCTGCTCACGAGATCAATCATCTGCCAGCAAATGAATTGATGATTTTATGTACTGGTTCTCAAGGCGAACCGATGGCAGCTTTATCACGGATCGCTAATGGGACTCATCGACAAATTCAGATTCAACCAGATGACACGGTAATTTTTTCAAGCTCACCGATTCCTGGAAATACTACTAGCGTCAATCATTTGATCAACTTGCTTTCTGAAGCTGGCGCTGAAGTGATTCATGGAAAAGTGAACAACATTCATACTTCTGGTCACGGTAGTCAACAAGAACAAAAATTAATGTTGCGTTTAATGAAACCAAAATATTTTGTTCCGATTCATGGTGAGTTTCGCATGCTGAAAATCCATGCAGGTCTCGCACAAGATACTGGCGTTCCTGAAGAAAATTGTTTCATCATGGAAAATGGGGATATGCTCGCTCTAACAGCAGATAGCGCGCGTCGTGCAGGTCATTTCAATGCTAGCGATGTTTATGTCGACGGCAGCGGCATTGGCGACATCGGTAATGTCGTCTTACGCGATCGCCGGATTCTTTCTGAAGAAGGACTAGTCCTTGCCGTAGCAACTGTTGATATTGCAAAAAAAGAAATCCTTGCAGGTCCTGACATCTTGTCACGCGGTTTCGTCTATATGCGTGAATCTGGTGATATGATTAATGAAGGACAACGGATTTTGTTCCATGCCTTACGTGAAGCGCTAAATGAAGCCGGATGTACGGAGACAAAATTAAAAAATGCTATGGTCGCTGCTTTGCAACCATTCCTATTTGATCAAACAGAGCGTCATCCAATGATCCTACCAATGATCATGACGCCAGATAATTAATTAAGACAAACACCTATCTAAATATCAGATAGGTGTTTTTTTATTATAACTTGCAAAAACTACTTCTAATCCAAAAACTGATAATTCTTCATAAAAAAGATTATTTTTAGATATATTTAAAAAATAATTGACAAACAACTCATTTATTTGCACAATAAAGATTAGCGAAGAAAATGTAATGACTTTTATTAGTTATTATATAATCAATTAAGAATAAAGGAAGATTAATTATGGTACGAACACAACGTGTGCTCCGAAGCCAGATTATTGATGGCGCTTATCAACTGATCATTAATGAAGGCTTCAAAAAATTTCATGCTCGCAATATCGCCCAACACATTGCCTGTTCCACACAGCCAATCTACCGCGAATTTGCTAACCTAGCTGAATTAAAAACAGTTTTAACCAATCGGATCTTAGTAAAATATTCCGATTTTTTAGAAGACTAAGAGCCTAAATCATTGCAAACCCTTTCAAACACTATTATGAACTACGCCTTAGATTATCCAGAAGAATTCCAGCGTTTTTTCTTGCAAGATTCTGACACTATTCAGTTAGTCAAACAAGTGACAAAAGAAGTTTTCACTGCAAACAAATTGGAGAAGAACAATGATCTCTTTTTTGACTTTTTCTGGCAGTATTGCATCGGTAAAGCTGCCTTAGCTATTAATAACGCTAATCATACTCCAGATTTAGAAGAAGATCGTTTCTTTCAATTTTCATTGGAAAACTAACTCTTCGCTGCTGGAACAAGCTCCTCTTTTATTTTCTAAGCCATAAAAAGAGCCTTAGAGAAAATTCTCTAAGGCTTTGTCGTCTTTATTGTTTATTTACGTTAACTGCTTGAGGTCCGCGGTCGCTTTCTTCAACGTCGAAAGTTACTGCTTGTCCTTCTTCTAGTGTTTTGAATCCTTCACCTTGGATAGCTGAGAAATGTACGAATACATCGCTGCCGTCTTCACGAGTGATGAAGCCAAAACCTTTTTCTGCATTAAACCATTTTACTGTTCCGTTTTCCATGAATAAAATCCTCCTCGTGCCTGCGCACTTATTGATTGTAACATTGCTAGCTGACGAAAAGGGAAACATCTGTATACCAACTCGCAACTCAAACAAGATTACATTAATAGTTTAACATTGGTTTTATTCTACGCGCAAGGGTTTTCAATAACTACTTTAAGTACTTTTCTTCTCGTAAACTGAAATACTTGTTCTCACCTACAATAATATGATCCAATAATTCGATTCCCATCATTGCACCGCATTCTCGCACACGATAAGTAAATTCCAGATCATTTTGCGAGGGCTGTAGGTCTTATCAAGAGTAAATTACTAAAAATCCATTAACATCAATGTTTTTACTTTAAGAACATATATTTAACGTGTTAAATCAAATGAAAAAATACAATGTAATTATTAGATGACAATTGATTACGGTCAGAAGAATGTACCACAAATAAAAAAACTAATTCCTTTTTATTTTATCGAGGAATTAAGCTTTTGACCTGCAACAATCACGCCCAATTTCGGAATATCTATAATATGATTTCGATCTTAAATTATCTACTTTAACTGACGCTACCTGCTCGTTAAAGAAGACCTATTTAAAAAAGTTTATACTGCACCTGCCTTTATTATGTAAGTAAAAGTAGTAAAGCTTTAAATTGGTTTTCAAAAAAGTAGGGTTGATTATTTCTTTTTCATCAATTATAATTGTGTTATTATCACAATATGAGAAAGACTAACTATATAGAGTCAAGTGAAAATTAGCTAAATCAAAAAAATATTTTATAACAGTTAATTCCAAAAAATGAGTACAACAAATAGACCTTTCACTATTAGATTTTTTTGATTGTTCAATAGCTAATCGGAAACAATC